>NZ_JAKTHZ010000026.1:0-57952 GCF_027854645.1 Acinetobacter sp. AOR41_HL
TAGGGTTTGTTGACATTTACTGTTCATAATTAACCCTATAAAGGTAGCCATAAAAATATACAGGCTAAAGCAACAGAACTTTGATAATTTCTTTTGAGCTTGTCATATCGAGTAGCTATTCCTCTAAATTGCTTTAATCTACAAAACATATTTTCAACTAAATGCCTGATTTTATATAAATACCAGTCCATATGGTCATTGTTCGATTGGCTATTTGTTTTCTTTGGTATATTCGCTTTAGTCCCTGTTTTCCTGATCTGTTCACGCAGTGGTTCTGAATCATAGCCTTTATCTGCACATACCACTTTTGTCTCTTTTAAATCTAATGTTGATATTAAATCAGGTGCAACTTTAACATCATGTGTGGTTCCATCGGTAATCATGAAATCAATAGGATTGCCATGTGCATCAACAATCAAATGTATTTTTGAGGAGTTTCCTCCTACACTTTTAGAAATAGATTGATTCGCTATGCCGGCAGAATGTTGATGAGCACGTACATGAGAGCCATCAATAAAAATCCACTCCATATCGGGGCATGAGGCTAGTAATTTGAATAATCTAAGAAACTTACCGCTGCTTGACCAACGATTAAAACGTTTGAAAATAGAGTTTGAATGACCAAAACAGCAAGGAATATCTCGCCACGGACAGCCTGTTCTAATTCTATAGAGAATAGCTTCAATAAAATTGCGTAAATTTGAGTTGTGGTGAATGGATAAATTACGCAGAATAACTTTCAACTTTTGCCAGTGTTGATCTGTCAGCATGGTACGAGGCATAGCGAATAGTAAAATTGGGTTTGGCGATTTGATTTTACTACTTCGCTATTTTTTTAAGCTAAAAGTGTCAACACACCCTAATCTGGGTGGATATACACCCCAAGCTTTTGGTGAGTTGCATAGTTATCATTTGGTTGTTGCACCTGATGCGGTAAGTGCAAAACAATTAGGTAAACAGTTTATAGATCAAGAGTGGCATAAACCACACACTGACCGTGTAGTGGATATTGATGATTGTATTCCTATTGACCATATTGCGGGTCGTTATATACAGTTAGTGCAAGGTGAGTTCAATCCAACACGTTGGGAAAATACTTATTTACTTCTTTAACTGTTCTTAAAAAAAGCTTAAAGGCAAAAATAAAATATAAAAAGTTGCTGATCTCATGTATAGCTCGCTCAAATCGCAACTTTTTTGTACCACTATTTACAATTCATCTGCTTAGACTAGAAGCTCAACATAAGCTCTTTGGAGTAATCAAAATGGGTCTTCTAGATGAAGTAGGTAAAATTGCTGGTGCAATTATCGCGGAACAAGGTGTCGATAAATTAGATCCAGATGCAGGTTTTCTAGAAAAAGCAGCTGGTGCTTTTGCTGGCTATGAAGCAGCAAAAATCGCTGAGAAAAAATTGGAAAATCAGGACAGTAACGAGCAAGAATCAGAGCCAGAACAGGCAAGTGACGATGATGCTTAACTTTTAGAAATTGAATTACACTTAAATCGAGAGTTGAATTTGATTTTGTTGATGGAGTGGGTCATAGCTACTGAAATAGACCCTCAAAGAGTTTAAGTTATCGTATATAGATTTAAGTGAATATCAGAAAAAAGAGCATATCAATATGCTCTTTTTTTATGGCTAAATCAAAGTCATTTGAAGACCAAAACAGATAAGTAGCCAACTGGTCAGTGATCAGTCTATTATTAGTCAATAGATGAACAGGAAATCAACGGATAATAAATAATGGATTTAATTCAAGAAAATGGACAGCCTCGTTATGGGCGTTTTGAATCTGTACCGTCGACTATTCATGTACAACGTTATATCTATAAAACGCCTTATGGTAAGGTTTTAAAGGGCTGGCGTAAGCAATTAAAGTATAAAAAATTTAAATTCTGTGGCATTCAGCATAAACACTACAGTATTGGTCTAGCCATTGCAGATATTGGTTGGGTTGGACATGGTTTTCTCTATATTTTTGATCATGAGACAGGACAAGTCATTGAGTGGAACGCCATTCAACCTTTAGGTCATAAAACTCATCTTGATGAGCAGCCATTATTTAATCAAAGTTATTTTTCTAAATCGCCTTATCAACTAGATATTCAACATGCTAATGGTGTGCGATATATTCGGGTGACTAAATATGGGGAAATTTGCCTGAGCGCCCGTATTTTTTGTGCTGGAACAGATATTTTAAGTTTGTGTACCCCAACAGGTATCAATGGTTGGACATATACCCAAAAGCAGACCACTTTAGCTGTAGAGGGAATGTTCATGAATAAACAGAATCAACTTATACAATTTGATGAAAAGACATTTGCATCGCTTGATGATACTTGTGGATTTTTACGTCCCGAGACAGCATGGTTCTGGCTTTCATGTAATTTTTGGGATGAACAGGGGCGACGTATTGGGTTGAATTTGGCTTCTGGGGTCAATGAAAGTTTTGGTAATGAAAACTGTTTATGGGTAAATGGGGTTTTATTTCCACTCACTGATGTTTTGTTCGAAAAAATAAATGATGAAAAATGGAAAATTAGCTCTTTAGATCAAAAACTTAATCTAGAAGTGCATGTTGGTTGGTGCCGATATGAAAATATAAATTTAAGAATGATTGGCAGCCAATTCAACCAGTGGCAAGCTAAAATTACTGGCACTATTGAACACGAGGCAATTGGTATGATTACTTATAATGAGCAATACGGTCTATTAGAACAACATTATGCAAAATGGTAACAAGCAGGTTATAAACCTGCTTGCCAAAATGCCTCACCCGCTGCGATAGGGTCATTTGTTTTTTCTAAAGTTTCAATCCAAACAGGATATTGACGAATAACTGGATGTTGGCTTGGGTGAAAATCTTTTTTAAACCAGTCCAGATATTGCTTTTTCATAGCCGTTAATGTGCCATTTTTCCCAAAGAACCAAGGTAAACCTTTGAGTGTCATCGATAACCTTTCTTTAGGGCTAAAGCCATCACATTTCAACATGATGTTGGTTCTATAGAGGGTAAAACCAAACATGAGTACAGTTGTTAAAACAAGTACAAAGCGACGGGTTGACTCTGGAACTTCACCCACCTGTCTCATGACATCAAATGCCACATCACGATGCTCCATTTCTTCGATAGCATGCCATGCAAATAATGCGCGAACGTAAGGATGAGCATTTTCCAAGGTTTTTTTATTGCTATAAAAGGTTTCTGCCATTAATGCTGTTAAATGTTCAGCCGCGGCTGTCATTGCAATATTGTATTGTGGTGAACGTTTGGTAAGCTCAAAACGGAAAATTTTTTTAAGTGTGCTTGTGAACTCATCCACAGGCATACCTTGTTCTTTCATGAGCTGATTCATTTTGTCATGGGCAATACCATGTTGAGCTTCTTGTTTAATAAAATCTGCAACTCGCTTTTGTAGTTCCGGGTCATCAATTTTGTCACGGAACATTCGCACACATTCAATGAAGTAACGCTCTCCGTCGGGAAAGGTTAAGCTGAGTGCATCAAACATGCGAGTCAAAAAAGGATCGTTATTAAACCAAAAGCGTGGTGCTTCGTTTAAATGAAAATCTAGATCTTTGCGAACCACTGGCTCGACCTGATAAGAAACATGTGCGTTCATCTTTGTATTTCTCGCAACTAAGCTTTTCATTAGTATGTCGTGAATGGTCGGCTTTGTTTTGACAGTTATCGCCAATTTTTATACAGTTTGCGACAATATGGCAGTAAAAAAAGGAAACGCCATGCAAGAGTTTACGATCTCAAATGGATACTTTTACCTTTGGAATACGTATTTAAAAGAAAAGGGAATAGCGTGGCAGTCACTCAATTTAAATGACACTCAAACTCGGCAAATACAAAATATTTTATCTGCCTCTATTGATGCTCAGTCCTCCTTACATCTTTTTACTGAGCTTTTAGAACTAACCGAATCTCGATTACAAGTGACCAATTTGGCTTTAGAAATGGCAGCCTGTATTACACCTGCCAATTTTGGCGTGCTGGGTTATATGGCCTCCAGAAGTGATACCTTAGGTCAAGTGGTTAAATATATTGCTAAATTTCATCGCCTAGTAATAGATGGGGAGCAAGTTGTACCCATACAAATCGAGCAAGATGCTTCCAAAATTCGCTTGTATTGGCCTTTGGTTGATGACAGTAATATTGTGCTTAGTGAGTTAACCTTAGCCGCAATGGTACAGCTTGCTAAAGAGATTGCTCCCTTACATGATTTTCTTTTACAACATGTCGAATTTGTACACCGACCTCGGGGGCCATTGGTTCTTTATCAACGCTTCTTTCAGTGCAAATTGTCATTTGACCGACCGTACTATGCATTAACTTTTGCAAGTGAAAGTTTAAATGTTCGCCCCCAGCATGCAGACCCGACTTTAGTGCAGCTTTTAGTAAAACAAGCGGAAGAAGCTTTGGTTCAACGGAAAATACATACCGATTTAGTTCAGCAAATACATTGGATCATACAAGAATATTTAAAGCATAAGCAGCAGGCTCCAAAAATAGAAGATATTGCCATCGAACTTAATGTTTCAGTACGAAGCTTGCAGCGTCAACTACAGGCATTAAACACTTCATTTAAATTAATTTTAGATACTGAGCGTATGAAGCGCTGCGAGATATTGTTAAGTCAAAATGAAAGTCTTACTGCGATTGCTGACCAGTTGGGTTATTCCGATCAGTCTGCACTTGCGAGGGCACATAAAAATTTAACAGGGCAAACATTATTAACTCGTAAAAAGCAATTGCAACTCACCCATAAAAATACAGAGAAATAGATTTTTTGATGATTTTTTATTCATATTGCAAACGAATAATGGCTCAAAAATAGGAAGCTTTGATCATTGAGAAAAGTTTCAAAATATTGATAAATGTACGCCATGGGTTGTATGAATCATACAATCGAATATCGCCATAACGTTAGGCCTGTTCAATGAGCAAAAAATAGCGTTAAAATGCGGTGTTCTTGTATTTCTACAAACAACTCCTCAATTTTAAATAATTCAAGGAAAGCACAACCCTATGTCACGTCTTGCCACCCGTTTTGAAAAGCTGCAGTCCCAACAACGTAAAGCGCTTGTATCTTATGTCATGGCGGGTGATCCACAGCCACAAGTAACAGTTCCGTTACTTCATAAAATGGTTGCGGCAGGAGTAGACGTTCTTGAGCTTGGTTTACCATTTTCAGACCCGATGGCTGATGGTCCGGTTATTGCGCTTGCTGCGGAACGCGCGCTTGCGGCAGGGACGAACACCTTAGATGCATTGAACATGGTAAAAGAGTTTCGTGAACAGGATCAGGAAACCCCTGTTGTTTTGATGGGTTATCTCAATCCTGTTGAAGTGATTGGTTATGAGAAGTTTGTTTCTTATGCGAAACAATGTGGTGTAGATGGCTTATTACTTGTGGATTTACCACCAGAAGAGTCAAAAGAATTTGGTGCGATCTTAAAACAGCATGATATGGACCAAATTTTCTTACTTGCACCAACTTCAACTGATCAACGTATTCAACACGTAGCAAATCAGGCAAGCGGTTTTATCTACTATGTTTCACTTAAGGGTGTAACAGGTGCAGCGACTTTAGATACTTCTGAAGCGGCTGCGCGTATTGAAAAAATCAAAAGTATAACTAACGTTCCTGTTGGCGTTGGTTTCGGAATTAGTGATGCTGCATCAGCGAAAGCGATGGGTAGCGTTGCAGATGCCGTGATTGTAGGTAGTGCTTTCGTTAAATCTTTTGCAACGTTAACAGCTGATGAAGCTGTTGAACAGACGGTGAATAAAGTCAAGGAGCTTCGAGCAGCGCTCGATGAGTTAGTATGAATCAAGAAGTGAAATCAGGGAAAGTTCTTAGCCCTTCGACGCCATGGACACAGCGTCCAGTTCCAGGTATTGAAGTTGCAGATGAGCAACAGACTCTCAAAGCAACATTTACTGAGCCGACTATTGAGTGCCCTGAATGTCATGCTTTAGTGACACGTACAGCTATATCTTTCAATGCGTATGTATGTCCACAGTGTGACGAACACTTAAAAATGAAAGCTCGCGATCGCTTAAACTGGTTCTTCGACAATGTTGTAGCTGAATTAGGTCAAGAATTTAGCGCGAAAGATCCTTTAAAGTTTGTCGATAGCAAGCCGTATCCGGAACGTATGCGTGAAGCGCAAACTAAAACTGGTGAAACGGAAGCCCTCATTGCTATGCAAGGAAACTTAAATGGCGTAGACATGATTGCATGTGCTTTTGAGTTCGACTTTATGGGTGGCTCAATGGGTACTGTAGTAGGTGACCGTTTTGTTAAGGCGGCTGAGCTTGCAATTGAAAAACGCCAACCTTTAATCTGCTTTGCAGCTTCTGGTGGTGCACGCATGCAAGAAGGTATGTTGTCACTTATGCAAATGGCGCGTACTTCTGCTGCAATTCAAAAATTAAAAGATGCAGGTTTACCTTATATCGTAGTGTTAACACACCCAGTTTATGGTGGTGTAACTGCTTCTTTAGCAATGTTGGGCGATATCCATATTGCAGAACCTAAAGCAATGATCGGCTTTGCTGGTAAACGTGTAATTGAGCAAACTGTACGTGAAACATTGGAAGAACCGTTCCAACGTGCTGAATATTTGCTTGATCATGGTGTAATCGATCAGATTGTTCATCGTCATGCTTTACGTGATACTGTATCTCGACTTGTATCGAAATTGATGAACTTACCTTGAAACAACAAGCTCCACTTTCAACAGACTCTTTAGATACATGGCTCAATTATTGGAGCCATGTTCACGTTACAGGGATCGATCTTGGTCTGGAACGTGTTATTCCCGTAGCAGAAAAATTAGGAGTGACAAAACCCACTGCTAAAGTTTTCACTGTTGCCGGAACAAACGGGAAAGGTTCAACTACAACAACACTTGCGTCTATATTAAAAGCACAAGGTTATAAAGTTGGGTTGTATCAATCGCCGCATATCTATCGGTTTAACGAACGAGTCAAATTAGGTGGAGTCGAGGTTGATGATCAAAGCCTGATTGATGCTTTTTTACAAGTTGATCAGGCTCGTCGCGATTGTGATTTAAGCTTATCGTTTTTTGAAGCAACCACTTTGGCTGCTTTTGTCATTTTTAAGCAGCAACAATGCGATGTATGGGTGCTTGAAGTCGGTTTGGGCGGACGTCTGGATGTCGTCAATGTCATTGACCCTAATATTGCTGTGATCACCAATATTGGTCTTGACCACACTGACTGGTTAGGCGATACCATCGAGAAAATTGCTTTTGAAAAAGCAGGTATCATTCGCCCTGATATTCCAGTCATTTTTGCAGGTGAGCAAGTTTTACCTCAAGCCATTCAAGATAAAGCCAATAGTTCAAAAGCGACACTATATGCGATTAACAGAGACTATTTCTATAAACTCGCAAATGATGGGAAAGACTGGTATTTTGCAAGTGAAGGAACTACTTTAAAACTGCCACTAGGGTCACTTGCAATTGAAAATATTGCAGGAGCGGTTGCTGCTGTCTTAAATAGCGGACTTGAAATCTCCCAATCTGCGCTAGAGAAGGGCATTGAAAATGCTCGCTTGGCAGGACGCTTTGAAGTGCGTCAAGTCAATGGAAAAACCATAATTTTCGATGCTGGACACAATCCACATGGTGTTGAATTTTTGTTAAAGCAATTGCGAAATTTCTTAGAATACAATAAACAGTACACAGAAGTTGTCGCAGTATTTTCAATGCTGGCAGATAAAGATATAAAATCAGTAGTCGATTTATTGAAACCTACTGTTTTACATTGGAAAATTGCTGAGTTGAATGTGCTGCGTGCTGCACCGATTCAGCAATTGAATGACGCCCTACAAGGCCAGACAATACAACAATTTGGCAATATCAAAGAGGCTTTTATATCAGCGCTTGAGCAAACAAATAACAATCAGCTGATTTTAGCCTGTGGTTCGTTTCATACTTTAGAAGCGATTTGGGAGTATTTGGAAGAATGTCAATGAATAACAAACAACGCTGGATGGGTGGCGTTGTTTTATTAGGTGGTGGTGTTTTATTGGCAGCATTACTTCTAAAAGGAAATGAAGAAATAAAACATGTGGGCGCTGAACCACAAACCTCTACATCACCGAAGCCACAAGCTAAACCAAAGCCATCTGCACAAGAAGGGCAGATGGTACAGCTACAGCCGCTTGCAGTAGATGTGGAAACAGAGAAACGTCTTCTTGAAGAACAACGCCGTTCCCGTGAAAAAGCAGTCGCGGAACAAGAAGCTCGTGCTGCTCAGTTCTTGGCAATGCAACAACAAGCAGAAGCAGATGCAGCGCGTAAAGCTGCTGCAGAATATGCTGCGATTAATGCACGCCGTGCTGCTGCGCAGGAAAGTTCAGATAATATCCCTCCTGAAGTTGCAGGTGGTGAAGGTAAGGCAAAAGGACAGCAAACTGATACAAAAAAGCCAGTAGATACAGCTAAAGCAGATGCAGATAAAAAAGCTGCTGAAGCGAAGAAACAAGCAGAAGCCGACAAAAAAGCCGCTGAGGCAAAGCGTCAGGTCGAAGCTGATAAAAAAGCAGCAGAAGCTAAGAAACAAGTAGAGGCAGAAAAGAAAGCTGCTGAAGCTAAAAAGCATAAGGCTGAAGCTGAGAAAAAGGCTGAAGAAGCTAAACATCAAGCTGAGGCGGAAAAGAAAGCTGAAGCTAAGAAACATGCTGAAGCAGAAAAGAAAACAGCAGAAGCTAAACATAAAGCTGAAGCAGAGAAAAAAGCTGAAGCTGAGAAAGCGCGTGAATTGCTTGAAAATGGCGATAAGAAATGGATGGTACAGGTTGCATTGGCTGCTAATCAGGCAAATGCAGATGCTGTTGTTTCTAAACTACGCGCTAAAGGTTATAAGGTCACGACAAGCCCAACCAGTAAAGGTATTCGTATTATGGTTGGACCAGCAAAAGACCGTGATACTGCAGATGCAGCTCGTAAGAAAATTACCTCTGACTCCAGTTTAAACATGAAGTCAGCTTGGGTGATTGATTGGGTGCCATTAGATCAGCGCTAAACTGATCATAAGTTTATTCAAGATCTAGTTAAGATGGATTCGACAATTGTTGTTGAATCCATTTTACATTTTCAGGGGTGAATAAACGGTCAATATTTTTCCAAATAATATGATAACCATACCCACCTTGTTTCATTTCTTTAACAGCATCATCAATTGTCCAATCTTCAAAAATAATTCGGTACATTGCAACGCTGGCACCGGTACGGTCTGAACCATGGTAACAGTGTAATAAAACACGTTGGTGATTTTGTTTGGCAATTTTAATTTGCTGCATGACTTCTAATAGATCTTGTCTGTTAATAGCCCATGTGTCGATAGGAATGTGAACAAGATTAAAATTTTCATTTTTAAATACTAATTCATCTGAGTCTTTAGCTCTTAAATTAATAATAGTTCCAATTTGATGGTGCTTTAACTCGGGAATCATTGCAGCATTTGGTTGTTCGCTACGAAAAACATCATTACTCACTTGATAGAAATTATGTGTTTGAGAAACTAAAGTTCCCCAATCTTTGGGTCTATGCTCATGTGCAATGCTTTCATGTTGCATACATCCTTGTAGGTTTAAACACAGAACAAAAGCAATGAGGGAGAGTTTTTTCATGTTTGATACCGTCGAAGCTCATGAGGATCATGGGCACAAATAATTTCAATCGTTGGCTCATGTTGAGCCAAATGCTGTATTTTTTTCAGGTTAACAAGACGCTTTTCATTGTCTTCTGCAAATGTTTTTTCCAGAAGGGTCAACGATCTTAATTTATTTTTAGGATTTAACTCTAGGTGTGAGTAGTAAGCATCTCCGCAGAACAATAACCACTGATTTTGCTGTTTGATAGCAATTCCACAATGTCCGGCAGAATGACCTAATAATGGCACCATTAAAATTTCATCTTGGAATAACGGGAAACCTTTGACTTTTTCAAGATTAAACCATTTTTCACCCTGCTGATATTCAACAAAATTCCAGTATCGATGATGATTATATTGATTGGTTCTATAACGAAGCTTACCTTTAAAATTAGGCAATTGTGCAGCATTATATTCAGCGGCTAATACATGAACTGTGGCATGAGGAAAATCCGAAATGCCACCTGCATGGTCAAAGTCGAGGTGAGTCACAAAGATGTGCTGTACATCTTTAGGATGGAATCCCAGTTTTTGTATTTGCTGGATTGCACTGAATTCAAGATTCGGCTCAATTTTCCCCAAACGTTTGACTAAAGAGCCAAGGCGCTGTTGCATGTGTAAATAGTCTTGAAGACCAAATCCTGTATCAATCAGTACAAGCCCGCGGTCCGTCTCTACTAAAAGACAATGACATACAACTTCGGCTTTCCAGCCTTTCTGCCCAAATAAAGGCGCGCAGACAGGGCACATACTGCCGCATTTTAAATGATGAATTTTATGGATCATGATTTTTGTTTTTTGCACAAACTCCTTGGGAGTTATAACTGATCTCGACAGTAAAAACCATGTGTATTCAATAATGCAAAAAAAAAGCCATCGGTTGAGATGGCTTGGAGATGGAAACATTCGTTTATGAGCTTTAGTTAGTTTTCTTTACTTTTTCTCATTATTGATTACGCGCTTTATTGTTTTTTTAGGCAACTTTTCAAATGCCTGTCTACGCGCTTGTCTTGCAGAGAACTTTTCAGATGCTTGCCTACGCGCTTCGCTTATCTTGCAGGGAACTTTTCAGATGCTTGCCTACGCACTGCGTTTGTCTTGCAAGTGATAAAGCCTTTATTCGGCTTTATCACTTTCAGGCTGTGGTGTGAGGCGTAAATAAGGTTTCACCGCAGTATAGCCTTTAGGGAAACGTTGTTTAATTTCTTCTTCATCTTTCAAAGAAGGAACAATCACAACATCTTCGCCTTGTTGCCAGTTCGCTGGAGTAGCTACTTTATGCTTGTCGGTTAATTGTAATGAATCTACTACACGTAAGACTTCGTTGAAGTTACGACCAGTCGAAGCAGGGTAAGTAATAATTAAACGAACTTTTTTGTTCGGATCAATAATGACCAAAGAACGAACTGTAAGCGTTTCACTAGCATTTGGATGAATAAAACCATAGAGCTCAGATACTTTGCGATCTTTGTCGGCAATAATTGGAAAATTAACTGTAGTATTTTGAGTTTCATTAATGTCATTAATCCAGCCTTTATGCGACTCAACGTCATCTACAGATAGGGCAATCGCTTTAACATTACGTTTTTCAAATTCATCTTTTAGTTTTGCTGTATAACCCAATTCAGTTGTACATACTGGCGTATAGTCGGCAGGGTGTGAAAATAAAATGCCCCAACTATCACCTAAAAAATCATAAAAACTAATTGTGCCTTCGCTTGATTCTTGTTGAAAATCAGGGGCAGTGTCTCCTAATCGTAATGTCATGATCTTTCCTCAGTTGCTTAAAATTTGTTATATGTTGAAATGACTATGCCGCAATTTATTTATTATTAAAATTATTGTTTTTTTATTTTATTATGAACTTTTTATATAAGTGTAAATATATATGACTAAAACTCGTTAATTTATGGCCTGAATCAATGTAACTTTAAGATAAATTTGCTAAATTAGATTTCTCGGAAGTTGTGTTCAATAGATAAGCGTTAATGTTGAGTTTTAGGTGCCAGATGCATTAAAGGGGCTTAGATAAAGGGTAAAACCGTTTATCTAACTATCAGATTTTTTTTATGGGTTTTGTGCAAACCCCTTGTACTTCAAATTTCTGACACCATAATAAACGACTGAGAAAAAATTTATTCATTTGACCAAGCAAGATTTAGAGAGTTTATCCATGTTGGCAAGTCTGATCGGAGGTATCTTCGGTACAAAAAATGAGCGTGAACTCAAACGCATGCGCAAAATTGTTGAGCAAATCAATGCGCTCGAGCCGACGATATCAGCTTTAAGCGATGCAGACTTATCTGCAAAAACTCCAGAATTCAAACAACGTTATAGCAATGGCGAAAGTTTAGATAAGTTACTCCCTGAAGCGTTTGCAGTTTGTCGTGAGGCAGCAAAACGTGTGATGGGCATGCGTCACTACGATGTGCAATTGATTGGTGGTATTACTCTCCACGAAGGCAAAATTGCCGAAATGCGTACCGGTGAAGGTAAAACCCTTATGGGTACTTTGGCGTGTTACTTAAACGCATTAAGTGGCGAAGGCGTTCATGTGATTACCGTGAACGATTACTTGGCACAGCGTGACGCTGAGTTAAACCGTCCATTATTTGAGTTTTTAGGTTTAAGCATTGGTACAATTTATTCAATGCAAGAACCGTCAGAAAAAGCAGCGGCTTATCTTGCTGACATTACTTATGGTACCAATAACGAATTTGGTTTTGACTATTTACGTGACAACATGGTGTTTTCTTTAGCAGAAAAGAAACAACGTGGTTTGCACTATGCCATTATCGATGAAGTTGACTCAATCTTAATTGATGAAGCGCGTACCCCATTAATTATTTCTGGTCAAAGTGAAGACTCTTCACATCTCTATACGGCAATCAATACAATTCCACCAAAACTACGCCCGCAAAAAGAAGAAAAAGTTGCGGATGGTGGGCATTTCTGGATTGATGAAAAGCAACGTTCAGTTGAAATGACTGAAATCGGTTATGAAACTGTAGAGCAAGAACTTATTCAAATGGGCTTGTTGGCTGAAGGCGAAAGCTTATATTCGGCAACAAACCTAAACCTTGTTCACCATGTATCTGCAGCTATTCGTGCGCATTTCTTATTCCAACGTGACGTTCATTATATTATTCATGATGGTGAAGTCATCATTGTTGATGAGCATACTGGCCGTACAATGCCGGGTCGTCGTTGGTCAGAGGGTCTGCACCAAGCAGTTGAAGCAAAAGAAGGTTTGGAAATTCAGCCTGAAAATCAGACCTTAGCGACAACTACATTCCAGAACTATTTCCGTCTTTATAAAAAGCTTTCAGGTATGACAGGTACTGCTGATACTGAAGCTGCGGAAATGAAGGAAATTTATGGTCTTGATGTTGTTATTATTCCGACACATCGTCCAATGATTCGTAATGACCAAAACGATTTAATCTATTTAAACCGTAACGGCAAATATAATGCGATTATTCAAGAAATTATGAATATTCGTGAGCAAGGTGTTGCACCGATTCTAATTGGTACAGCAACCATTGAAGCCAGTGAAATTCTATCTTCTAAGTTGATGCAAGCTGGTATTCACCATGAAGTGTTGAACGCTAAACAGCACGAGCGTGAAGCAGACATTATTGCTCAGGCGGGTAGCCCGAATGCAGTAACAATTGCAACCAACATGGCTGGTCGTGGTACAGATATTATCTTGGGTGGTAACTGGAAAGCGAAACTTGCCAAGCTTGAAAACCCAACAGCAGAAGATGAAGCACGTCTAAAAGCACAGTGGGAGCAGGACCACGAAGATGTATTGCAAGCAGGTGGTTTGCACATTATTGGTTCTGAACGCCATGAATCACGTCGTATTGACAACCAGCTGCGTGGCCGTGCGGGTCGTCAAGGTGACCCTGGTGTTTCTCGTTTCTATTTATCTCTTGAAGATGACCTCATGCGTATTTTCGCAGGTGACCGTGTTGTTGCCATGATGCGTGCAATGGGCTTACAAGAAAATGAAGCGATTGAACACAAAATGGTAAGTCGCTCTATCGAAAATGCTCAGCGTAAAGTTGAAGCACGTAACTTCGATATCCGTAAGAACTTATTGAAATACGATGATGTGAATAATGAACAACGTAAGATCATTTATTCACAACGTGATGAAGTGTTAGCTGAAAATACTTTACAAGATTACGTTGAAGAGATGCATCGTGAAGTCATGCAAGCCATGATTGCCAACTTTATTCCACCTGAGTCAATTCATGACCAATGGGATATTGAAGGTCTAGAAAATGCTTTACGTATTGATTTAGGTATTGAACTTCCGGTTCAGGAATGGTTAGAACAAGACCGCCGTCTTGATGAAGAAGGTCTGGTTGAGCGTATTAGTGATGAAGTGCTCGAACGTTATCGTCAACGCCGTGCGCAAATGGGTGATGAGTCAGCAGCAATGCTTGAGCGTCATTTCGTTCTAAACTCTCTTGATCGCCACTGGAAAGATCATTTAGCTGCAATGGATTATTTGCGCCAAGGTATTCACTTACGTGGCTACGCGCAAAAGAACCCTGAGCAGGAATACAAAAAAGAAGCGTTTAACCTGTTTGTGAACATGTTAGGCGTCATTAAAACTGATGTTGTGACTGATTTGTCTCGTGTACATATTCCAACACCAGAAGAACTTGCAGAAATGGAAGCTCAACAGCAGCAACAAGCTGAGTCGATGAAGCTTTCTTTTGAACATGACGATGTAGATGGCTTAACAGGTGAAGTGACTGCTTCTCAAGAAGCACTCAATGAGCCGGCTGGTGAACAACAAATGTTCCCAGTACCAGAAAGTCGTAATGCACCATGTCCATGTGGTTCTGGTTTAAAATATAAACAGTGTCACGGTAAAATTTAATTTTCGTGATAAAAAAAGCAGAACAATCGTTCTGCTTTTTTTTCATTTGTAGTAAGCCTGTGAATAATGTTTGCAGTTTTAAGTATTAAATGCTATTTACTTCTCATCCAGAGTGTATGTTGGAAAGACAATGAAAAAAGTATTACAACCTTTATTTTTAACTGTTCTTGCTGTACCAAGTTTTGTTTTCGCAGCAGAAACAGCTTCAGCACCTCAAACCACAACGGTTGATAAGGTTCTTGCGGCAAAAGGCCCAACTTCGGCTCAGGCTGTAGTGAAACAAGAGAATACGACGGTAATTAGCCCGCGTACAGGTATTCGTTATACATTGGGTAACACAGGTAATCGCCCAATCATTTTACAAACTGCTGCGATTGCTCCAGCAAACTCTGCAAACATTAATCGTATTGTGGCAACGAACCCAGCTCTATCTGCAAAAAGCCAAGAAAAAGCAAAAATTGCATTAATTGGTGAAGCAGCAGTTGCAGGCGCAGCAGCTGTGGCGGCAAGTAGTGTAACTGCTCCTGCAGCGACAAACAGTGTTGCGCCAGCAAACCCTGCATCAATGAATTAATTTTCATATAAAAAAAAGCCGGTCAATTTTGAACCGGCTTTTTTATATTAGGGTGTTTGAAAATACTTAAATCTGATTATTCACATCTTCATTCTTGGTTTCACGAATAAGTAAAAAGGCAACCAATGATAAAAGTGATGCCGCTGTAAGATAATAACCTACAGCATACAAACCATAAGTTTCCGCAAGTTTTGTGGCAATTAATGGCGCAAACGATGCACCAAAAATACCAGCTAAGTTAAAGGTTAATGCTGAACCTGTATAACGAACTGAAGTTGGGAAAATCTCTGAAAGAACCGTACCAATCGGGCCATAGGTCAAACCCATAATTGATAGGCCAGTACATAAGAAAAGAAAAACGATAAGAGTATTTCCAGACTCTAACATGCTAGAGAAGAATAATCCGAAGATCGCAGCAGCGATACATACACCAACTGAAGTTGCTTTACGTCCAAATTTTTCTGCAAAAATAGCAGATAAAGGTATGAAGGCTGCAAAACAAAGTGTGGCAAAAAGTTGAAGTTCTAAAAACTCACCACGTGCATACCCCAGTTTTGTCGTTCCCCAGTTAAGTGCAAACACTGTGGTCAAATAAAACACCACGAAAGTACAAATTGCGGCAATTGTGCCGAGAATAAGCTTTCCAGTGTGTTTCGTGACAACTTCTTTAAATGGAATATTAACTTCTTTTTGCTTATCTAAAACTTTCTGGAAAGCTGGAGTTTCATGGAGTTTTAAACGGATATATAAACCAACAATAACCAAAATTGCACTGGCAATAAATGGAATACGCCAGCCCCATTGCATGAATGCTTGTTCAGGAATAGCTGCACTTAAAAGTAAGAATGAACCCGTTGCTAAAATAAAACCAATAGGTGCGCCAAGCTGTGGGAACATGCCATACCATGCACGCTTACCTTCTGGAGCATTTTCAGTTGCAAGTAGTACAGCACCACTCCATTCGCCTCCTAGACCTAAACCTTGTCCGAGACGGCAAACTGCTAATAGTAAGGGCGCGACAATCCCGATTTGGGCATAAGTCGGAAGTAAGCCAATACATACCGTTGATATACCCATAGTAAGCAAGGCTGCCACTAAGGTTGCTTTACGTCCAATACGATCCCCTAAATGGCCAAATAGCGCTGCACCAATAGGGCGGGCAATAAAGGCAATCGCAAAGGTTGCTAGTGACTGTAAGACTGCGGCACTGCCACTGCTAGCAGGGAAAAACAGATGTGGAAAGATAATCACGGCAGCAGTTGCATAGATATAAAAGTCGAAGAACTCAATGGTTGTACCGACTAAGCTTGCAAACAAAACCCGTGTTTTTGAATTGGTGGCTACTACAGGAGCAGCTGTCGCAGAGGTTGACTCCATATAAGTCCTTATATCAGTTAAAATTTATTTTTAGTTTACTATTCTCATTAAAGGCATATTTTTCTTCAAAGAATAGTGTGAAAGAACATCTTCCATGACTCTTTCAGGATCACTGAATATGAGTGAAAAATGGATTAAACAACGTACCAATAGATTGCAAGAAAGTGTGCACCTGCACCTAAAAGTACAAAAATATGCCATATCGCATGGGTATATCTTACCTTTTTTAACGCGTAAAACAATGCTCCATCGGTGTAAGCTAAACCTCCAGTAATCAATAACATCAAAGCGTCTTTACTTAAATAGGTACGCATATCATCCATTACAAAAACGGCAAGCCACCCCATAAGAACATAAGCGAGCAAAGAGATTTTCTGAAAACGATGAATAAAAACTAACTTGAAAAGTGTACCAATTGCAGCAATGCTCCAGAGTGCAATAAGCAGAATATGAGCTTTTTGTGTAGGTATCGCAATACTCAAGAACGGGGTATATGTACCGGCAATTAAATAATAAATAGCGGTGTGGTCGAGTTTCTTATACCAGTAACGTAAGTTTTGGGTCTGCGCAAAATGATAGAGAGTAGAACTGGTAAAAACGAGAATGAGGCTAAATGAATATACCCACAAACCTACCCACTGTGCGGTGGAAAGATAAGAACCTTTTATAATTAAAAGGATAGATGCAATCACGGCCATAACAACGCCAGCACCATGGCTATAGGCATTAAAAAGTTCTTCTTTAGGATCGTAAGTTTCTAACACCGATTTGCTCATAAGTTTATTTTTTTGATTAAAAATACAAATGTATAGAAATACAAAACAGTCGTAAAGTTATTTTATTTTTAATCCTATACCCTTTAAACTTTCACTTTATATGAGTCACCATTCTTTAGGTATATCTGTGTCGGTTTTCTCCTTCGAGCAAGAACAGCAATTCTTTCATGAAATCAAACAAATGCTTGATGAGCAAAGTTTTGAGCGTTTGATTTTGAGCCAATATAAAGGAGAGGTGGCACAGCTAGAAAAAATCACTTTCCGTATTGTGGAGTTAAATGGGAAAAAACAGCTTTCAGCTTTATATCATTATACTACTCAAGATGTGACCAAAAACTATACCTTTGAAGAGGGCTTAGAACAGATCGCAATACTGATTGTTCAATGCAAACAAGCAAATTTATTTTCAACTCTGCAAGAAATTCAGCTTAAAAAAAATAAGAAAAAAGCCATGCTTAATATGGGTAAAAAGCAAAGTACGAATACGACTCCAACAGTACAAGCGCATGATCGTGAAAAACACCGTTATGTACAGCAAGGCAGTGCATTTTTAAAAGAACTTGGTATTACCGATGAGAAAGCTCAAATCATTCCAAGCATGGCTCGTAAATGGAAGCAGATTAATAAATTTATCGAAATTTTTGCGAGTGCTTATGAGCAGATCGATGCAGAGCAAAAAGAGTTACGCATTGTCGATTTTGGTTCAGGGAAAGGCTATTTAACTTTTGCTTTGTATGATTATTTACAGGAACAACAAAAGATACCGCTCATTACAGGTGTAGAGCTGCGCCGTAACTTGGTTGAGTTTTGCCAGAATGTGGCAGACAAAGTGCATTTTAATCATTTGGACTTTTTTGAAGGCGATGTTCGTAGTTATCAGCCAGAAAAACTGGACGTTATGATTGCTTTGCATGCGTGTGATATCGCGACTGATTTTGCCATTCATACCGGAATTCGTTTGAACGCTTCAATGATTATGTGCGCGCCGTGCTGTCACAAAGAATTACGTCCACAACTACATAGCCCTGAAGTTTTACAACCCATGCTACAGTTTGGTATTCATGCTGGACAGCAAGCTGAGATGTTGACCGATACTTTGCGTGCGTTACTTTTAAAAGCATATGGTTATGAAACCAAAGTTTTTGAGTTTGTATCGCTTGAACATACCAGTAAAAATAAAATGATTTTGGCAACAAAACGCAAAGACGTTTCTCAACCTGATGCGAAAATTATGGCTCAAATTCAAGCATTGAAAGAAATGTATGGGATTAAAAAACAGACCTTGGAATTGTTGTTACAAGATCAGTTGCCAATCGAAAATATTGGTTGCAAATGCTAGGAAGGTGAGTGGATGTATAAAATTATAGCGGATGATTGGAAACAGCTTGAGAAGGACGCCAAATACATCCGTGAACAAGTTTTTATTCAAGAGCAAGGTATTGCACTCGAAGACGAGTGGGATGATTTTGATGCCACTGCTGTGCACTTTATGGTGTATGACAAAGAGCAGCCTATCGCTACAGCACGCTTGTTACCGCAGCATAGTGTAGGACGTGTTGCTGTTTTAATGCCTTATCGAAAGCAGGGTATAGGTAAAATTTTAATGCAGCATATTATTGACTATGCGCGTAATCAAAAATTGCCTTATTTAAAGCTTTCCGCGCAAACTTATGTGACAGCTTTTTATGAAGCTCTAGGTTTTAAAGTCCAGGATGAAGTTTACCAAGATTGTGGTATTCCACATATTGATATGACTTTAGCGTTAAGTTGAGATTCCTTTTTAGAAATCTCAACTTTGAATTACTTCATCGCATTCCAGTTTTCGATGGCTTGTAAGCCTGTTTCCAAACCAACTTCATAGCTGTAACGAAGCTTTTTCGGATTTGTCGTTAAACGACCTGCCATATTTTTAAGAGGCGGTGGACATACCTCTAAAATTTGCTGTTCAGGGTTACTGCTACGAACAAATTCAACTGAAGCATTATAACGGGCACAGCGGTTACGCAAGCTATTTGCAAAACCGTAATGGTGTTTAAAAGCATATTTTGCAAGGAATTGGTCGCCTCGACTACTTGCTTTAAAGTAGTTCTTCGGGCGAGTTCGTAAAACTAATAGCTTTTTGACACCACTTTGCTGAGCCGTCCAGCGAACAGGTAGAGCATCTGCAACGCCGCCATCAAAGTAGGGTTCACCCATAATATCGACGGGATGACGAGTTAAAACCGGAATTGAGCTAGAAGCACGCAGTGCATTTAACAGATTATCTTTACCAGCACGAAGATATTCGGCATGACCTGTTTTAGCATGCGTCAACACCATATAAAAATCTGGATTTTTGGCAAAAAGGCTCTGTTGATCAAGTGGATGTTCTTTTTCACCAATTTCCCACATCCATTTTAAATCAAGTAAATCGCCACCTTTAAAGAAGCGCTTATAATCGATAAATTCAGGACGTAATGAATGGTCAACATAGAAGGTTAAAGTCCGACCTTGTTGACCTGCTAAGTAGTTAGCCACATTGGTCGAACCAGAAGATACACCAACGTATAAGTCAAAAGGATTGAACTGTTGTTGTAGAAAAGCATCAAGTACACCACTGGTAAAGGCACCACGCATGCCTCCACCTTCTACAACCAGTGCGTTGCGGGAAAAATCTGTCATTTGAAAAATATCTGATTACTGATGTGAATGCTGATGTTCTTGCATGTCCATTTCAGGCATGTTGTCATGCTGACTTTGTTGATCTGTCGATTTTTCAACTTTTTGTTGCATTTCGTGCTGTTGAGCTTTGCGCTGAGCACCTGGCATATAGTCAGGTTCATTACTCATTGCTAAATAGAAAAAGCCAAGGAAAATCGCACTTAAAACACCAACGATCAGAACAAATTTCCAGCCTAAAACTGCTGACTCGGAAGAATTTTTATCGGACATAAGGATTTCTCGAATGTGCTGTAGAAGCACAAAAATGAAATCTATTTATAGCATATTTAGGCAGTAGGCTGAAATCTTAAAGGTCATAAAGAAAAACCCATATAAATAAAATATATTTATATGGGTAAGGTTTATGCAGTTTTTAAATATTTAATAGATTTAAATTATTGAATATTTTGTTTCTGCTCAGCTTTGGTTTTGAGTAACGCTGGGGGCGTGAAGCGCTCACCATATTTGGCAGCCAACTCTTCAGCACGTTTCTCTGCTTTATCAATACCATACTGATTTAGGAATTGAATCGCTCCGCCAGTCCAAGGGGCATAACCAATTCCAAAAATAGAACCGACATTGGCATCAATAACCGACTCCAACACACCTTCTTCGTAACAACGTAAGGTATCTAAGGCTTGTACAAACAAAATGCGATCTATCATATCCTGCTCAGAAATATCGTGATCTTTCTGCCAGCGGTTTAAGCCTTCCCATAGGTGCTTTTTACCATTTTCAGGATAATCATAAAAACCTGCGCCAGCAGCTTTACCTTTACGGTTTAACTCATGAATCATGGTATGAATCACTTCATCTACTGGTGTTTTCGGTAGCTCTTTGCCTTCGGCTTGCAGCGCTTTACGTGCTTCATTGGCAACATGCTCTGTCAAAGTTAAAGACACTTCATCTTGAATCGCAAGTGGTCCCACAGGCATGCCTGCTTTCAGTGCTGCCATTTCAATACGTGCTGGGTGGACACCTTCTGCAAGCAAGCGCATACCTTCTTGAATAAAAGTACCAAACACACGACTGGTAAAGAAGCCACGGCTGTCATTAACAACGATTGGCGTTTTTCCAATTTGCTGTACAAAGTCGTAGGCTTTAGCAAGCGTCTCTGCCGAGGTGTTTTTACCTTTGATAATTTCAACCAACTGCATTTTGTCGACAGGGCTAAAGAAATGCAGACCAATAAACGCTTTATCATCTTTACTTGCTTGAGCTAAACCTGTGATTGGCAGGGTCGATGTATTCGATGCCATTACGCCATTAGGCACTAAGTATTGTTCGGCTTCTTGAGTGACTTTGGCTTTGAGTTCTTGATTTTCAAATACCGCTTCAATAATTAAGTCACAGCCTTGAAGGTCTTGAGCTGACGCTGTAGCCGTAATGAGCGATAAAACCTGATCGCGTTTTTCTGCGGTCATACGGCCTTGTGAAACACGTTTATCTAAGAGTTTTTGTGAGTAAGCTTTGCCTTTCTCAGCATTTTCAACAGATACATCTTTAAGGATAACAGGAATGCCTTTAATTGCGGTTGAATAAGCAATGCCCGCACCCATCATGCCCGCACCTAACACACCAACTTTAGTCGCTTGCCATTTGGCAACATCGGCAGGGCGGCTTGCACCAGACTTAATTGCATTTAGGCCATGCCAGAACGTGCCAATCATATTTTTAGAAATTTGGCCAGTTGCTAGTTGAGTAAAATAGCGAGACTCGATGCGCAACGCTGTATCAACATCAACTTGAGCGCCTTCCACTGCGGCAGCCATAATCGCTTCAGGAGCAGGGTAGCAGCCCTTGGTTTTGTCTTTTAACATGGCTGGTGCAATGGCAAGAACTTGTGCAACTGCCGGAGTTTTTGGATCGCCACCCGGAATTTTATAACCCTTCACATCAAAAGGCTGTTGAGATTTCGGATTTGCCTTAACCCATGTAATTGCTTTATCTAAAAGTTCTTGTTCATTTTCAGCTGTGTCATGAATTAAGCCTAAAGATTTGGCTTTATCGACACCGAACTGCTTACCTTCCATTAAAAATGGAAATGCATTTTGAAGACCAAGCAGACGTACCATACGTACAATACCACCGCCACCCGGAAGTAAACCTAAAGTAACTTCTGGTAGGCCAAATTTGCTTTTCGGATCATTGATTGCAATACGGTGATGGCAACTTAAAGCTATTTCCCATCCACCGCCCAGTGCCGTTCCATTCAATGCTGCAACAACTGGAATACCAAGCGTTTCAATTGTACGTAAATGACCTTTTAACTTCTCAACCATATTGAAAAAGTCAGTTGCATGCTCAGGTTGAACTTGAATTAGCTCATCTAGGTCGCCGCCTGCAAAGAACGTTTTTTTAGCCGAACGGAAAATAATGCCTGAAAGTTCTGTTTCTGCTTTAAGTTTCTGAGTGACCTCATCAAGCGAGTCACGAAACTCAGCATTCATGGTGTTTGCAGATTGTCCAGTTGAATCAAGCGTTAAAATGACAATATTGTCGGCATTTTTTTCGTATTGAATTGCACTCATCTTTATCTATCCCTAAATTTTTATACACGTTCAATAATGGTGGCAATACCCATACCACCGCCGACACAGAGCGTCGCTAAACCGCGCTTTTTATCTTGTCGTTCAAGCTCATCAAGTAGGGTGCCTAAAATCATGGCGCCGGTTGCGCCTAAAGGATGTCCTAAAGCAATTGCACCGCCATTTACATTGACTTTCTCAGCAGGGACATTGAGCTCATTTATAAAACGCATCACGACAGCTGCAAATGCTTCGTTGACTTCAAATAGGTCAATATCATCAATTGTTAAACCAGCTTTTTCCAAGGCTTTGCGTGCAGCAGGTGCAGGACCAGTTAACATGATGGTTGGGTCGGTACCAACGAGAGCAGTCGCCAAAACTTTAGCGCGTGGTTTTAAATTTTGTTCTTTGACTGCTTTTTCTGAAGCCAGTAAAACGAGAGCTGCTCCATCGACAATGCCTGATGAGTTACCTGCGTGATGAACATGATTTACTTTTTGTGCTTCTGGATATTTTTGTAAAGCAACTGCATCAAAACCCATTTGCCCCATCATTTCAAAACTTGGGTTGAGTTTTGCAAGGCCTTCGAGTGTGGTATTGCCTTTAATAAATTCATCTTTTTCTAAAATCACCACACCTGAATGATCTTTGACTGGTACGACTGAGTGATTGAAATAACCATTTGATTGAGCTGCTGCCGCTTTTTGTTGTGACTTCACCGCAAAGTTATCGACATCTTCACGGCTATAGCCGTCTAAGGTTGCAATAAGATCAGCCCCGATACCTTGTGGAACAAAAGATGATTTAAGGTTTGTTTCTGGATCTAACGCCCATGGTCCGCCATCAGAACCCATTGGAATGCGTGACATTGATTCAACGCCACCAGCAACCACTAAATCTTCCCAACCAGAGCGGACTTTCATTGCTGCCATGTTGACGGCTTCTAAACCTGAAGCACAAAAGCGGTTAATTTGTACGCCAGCAACATCATCATTCCAACCAGCAGCAATTGCTGCGGTTTTGGCAATGTCCCCACCTTGATCGCCAATTGGTGTTACGCAGCCCAGAACAATATCGTCCACTTTAGATGTATCAAGCTGATGGCGTTGTTGCAATTCGTTTAATAGGGTGGTGAGTAATGATATTGGTTTTACTTCATAAAGAGAGCCGTCTTTTTTTCCTTTTCCGCGTGGTGTGCGAATGGCGTCAATAATATAAGCCTCGCTCATAACAGTTCCTTTTTTATTGCTTAAAATTTATTTGTGCTTTGAGTGTACTGGTTTTAATAGCGAGCGCAATGACGATAAGCGCACCAGTCAGGTGATGATTTTTGCCAATAGAGATATAA
The DNA here is from genome assembly GCF_027854645.1 of Acinetobacter sp. AOR41_HL. NCBI lineage: Bacteria > Pseudomonadati > Pseudomonadota > Gammaproteobacteria > Moraxellales > Moraxellaceae > Acinetobacter > Acinetobacter sp. AOR41_HL. Next base: position 23,903 of record NZ_JAKTHZ010000026.1, read on the forward strand.
AAAAGCCCAAGTTGAACTTGGGCTAGATGTGAATATAAAGAGATTTAAGAATTAGTGGTAACCATGTAGTTGGCGATATAAGCCAGGAGTTACACCAGTCCACTTTTTAAATGCACGGTGGAATGTACTGGTTTCACTAAAACCAACTTGCTGAGCAACATCTTCAAGTGTTAATTCAGGGTTGAGCAACAAGTGAATCGCAGCATCACGACGTAGAGCATCTTTTACGCCTTGATAGCTTTTACCTTCAGCAGCTAAGCGGCGGCGTAAAGTTTGCGGAGATAAATACAGCATTGATGCAACGTCGTTAAGCGTTGGCATTTCTTCACCAATTTGACTCTTGAGTACGTCACGAATACGAGAAGTCAGCGAGTTGGTGTTCTTGAATTTTACTAAAAGCTGAGCAGGGGCTGCTTTCAAGAACTCTTCTAGCGTTTTTTCATCTTGACGGATTGGTAAATCAAGATAATCAGCTGCAAAGGTTATTTCAGTACGTGGTGCATCAAACTGCATAACTGGCGCAAAGAATAAAGCATCATATTCATCTGCATGTGCAGGACGCGGATAGCTAAAATGAACACGTTCTAATGGTAAGCGGCGTTCAATCAGCCAAGATGCCAAACCATGCCAAATCATGAGCATACTTTCAGTAATGAAATGATCTGGATCTAAGGTTTTTGGAATGAGAGGTACTAAACGCGCTTCGTGTTTGTCACGCTCTAGCGTTACTGACCATTCATCACCAAATAATTTATAAAACTGAGATGAGAGTTCAAGGGCTTGGCCCAAGGTTTTTGCATGAATAATCAACTGACACATAATGGCAAAAGTGCCCAAACGACGCGGCTGTACATCAAAGCCGACGTGTTCATCTTGTGTGACCATCCATAACATTTTTATAAAACGGGTATATTGTTCTGGTGAGATTCGAGCTTTAGGTTGACGTAATAGTTCCGCTTCGATACCCACATGTGAAAGTAACGTCTCGACATCCATGCCAAGGCGTTTTACGCCTGTCAAAGCCGCATTCACGAAGTGGATGCTAATCGTATCGCGACTCATATTGAATCCTTCAGTCTCTTTGATGTTCACTTTAAATTGACCTAAATGACCGTCTAAAAAAATAAATTGGCGATTTACAACAGTGTAAAAGCACTTTTTACATGTTAAATTGCCGAAATGATCAAGGTAAATGGCTGAACATGACATTGTTTTAGAATATTTGCTTAACTAATATAAAAGAAAATTCGAATAATAGTGGTTAAAAATACGATGACGACAGCATTAAATGGACTTAAAGTTCTCGATTTCTCGACGCTTTTACCTGGACCTTTTGCCACAATGTATTTGGCCGATATGGGGGCAGAAGTCATCCATATCGAATCACCATCACGTCCAGATCTCATTCGGATAATGCCGCCATATGCCAATGGACAGGCGACTGCACATAGTTATCTAAACCGAAATAAACAGTCGATTGTTCTCGATTTAAAAGATGCTGCCAGTATTGATCTGATAAAAGCCAAGATTTCCGAGTTTGATATTGTCATAGAGCAATTTCGACCAGATGTCATGCGCCGTTTAGGATTGGACTATGCAACGCTTGCAGAAATTAACCCGCGTTTAATTTATTGCTCAATTACAGGTTATGGACAAACAGGAAACTACAAAGATCGAGCTGGACACGACATTAATTACTTAGCTTTAGCAGGTATTGCTGGATATAGTGGCCGACAAGATAGTGGTCCACCACCACTTGGCATTCAGGTTGCCGATATTGCAGGTGGATCATTACATGCAGTTATTGCTATTTTGGCTGCGGTTGTTGAGCGCAGCCGTAGTGGTATAGGCCAATATATTGATATTTCCATGACGGATTGTGTGGCGAGTCTAAATAGTATGGCTGCGTCAGCTACGCTTGCAGGACAAGTTGAACAGGCGCCAGAACAGGGAATGCTTAATGGAGGTATTTTCTATGACTATTATATGACTCAAGATGGTCGTTATCTTTCGATTGGCAGTCTTGAACCGCAGTTTATGGCTGGCTTATCTGCTGCATTAGATTTACCTGTGTTATTGCAAAAAGGCGCATCATTAGATGCCGAAGATCGACAGGAAGTTAAACAAGCCATTCAAGAAAAAATTAAAACCAAAACATTTAAAGAGTGGCATGAAGTTTTTGCAAATCTTGATGTGTGTGTAGAGCCAGTATTGAGTTTAAGTGAGGCTTTAAATTCACCGTTAGCACAACAACGTGGATGGATTGTGAATGTACCTTTGCAAAATAATACGGCAGATACAGAACCTCAAATTGCATGCCCAATTAAGTTCTCACGTTCCCAAATGCGATATTCCTTTGTAGGTCAAAAACTTGGCGAGGGGCAGTGGTAAGGTTAGAGGGCTATTTCTTATACAGTAAGTACTAAGATTATTATCTGATTAATCAATTGATTAACATTTTGAATAATTTCTTTACATAAAATTAGCGTAACCTTTATAAACAAAGACATAAAAGGTTCGTAAACATGAAAACGCATAAATCTTTGATGGTTTCCTGTTTATCCGTTTTATCAATTACTCTTTTTGTTCAGCATGCACAAGCTGCTGCTGCATTTGACCCAAATAGTTCTTGGATGTTGGGTGATTGGAACGGGCAACGTACAGCGTTACAAGCACAAGGTTATGATTTTTCTTTTGGATATACCGGTGAATACGCCGGTATTTTAGATTCAAAGAATACTTCTACACACGGTAGCGCTTATACAGGGCAACTTGCTTTAGGTTCGCATTTGGACCTAGGTAAAATTTTAGGGTGGCAAGATACTGAAGCTCAAATCACTTTAACTTATCGTGATGGGCAATCGCTTTCTGAACATTCTCCAGCTTTAGCTGGACACATTAGTTCTGCACAAGAAGTGTGGGGGCGTGAGCAAACTTGGCGTTTAACAGACTTGTGGATTAAGAAAAAATTCCTTGATCAGAAGTTAGATGTAAAAGTTGGTCGTTTTGGTGAAGGTGAAGACTTTAATAGCTTTGACTGTGACTTCCAGAACTTGGCCCTCTGTGGTTCACAAGTGGGTAACTGGGTAGGCGATCAGTGGTATAACTGGCCAGTTAGCCAATGGGCAATGCGTGTTAAATATAATGTGCAACCCGATTTATATACGCAAATTGGTGTATATGAATATAACCCAGAGAACTTGGAGCGTGGCAAAGGTTTCAACCTAAGCACAGATGGTTCTCACGGTGCAATTATTCCGGCAGAGGTCGTTTGGTCACCTAAATTAGGCGTGCAAAGCATGCCTGGTGAATACCGTTTAGGTTATTACTACAGCACTGCTGATGCAGAGGAAATTACTAATCCAACCAAAACATCTCATAAGCAAGGTGTTTGGGTAACTGCGAAACAAAAATTATTCCAGCCAGCTGATCAAACTGATCGCGGTTTAACAGGTTTTGTGAACCTTACTTTCCACGATTCAGATACTAATAAAGTTGATAACATGCAAAATGTAGGCTTAGTCTACAAAGGTTTGCTCAATCAACGTCCACAAGATGAGTTGGCACTTGGCGTTGCTCGTATTCATATCAATGATGACTGGAGCGATATTCAAGCCAAAGAATACGACACTGAATACAATACCGAGCTTTACTATGGTATTCATGCCACTAACTGGCTAACTATTCGTCCAAATGTGCAATATGTTCGTCATGTTGGTGCATTAAAAAATGGTGATAACACTTGGGTAGGCGGTATTAAATTCTCAACCGTATTCTAAGTAATTATTCCGAAAAACGGATTGTCGAGGGCTAAATCATTGATTGAAGTATCCAGACCTTCCGTTTTTTTCTTTATGCCTGAATTTTGTTTTATATGTATTGGTGATGCCATTTTCCTATAAGGTTTTTGGCACATCTTTCCGATAAAAATGATGATTGATAAGAGGTGGTTTATGAATCAACCTTCTTCAAGATCAGGATTAACGACATTTACCGTAATCATTATTGGGTTATTGGCGTTATTCCTGTTAATTGGAGGTATTTGGCTCGCTACACTAGGCGGTTCAATTTACTACATTGTAGCTGGAGTCTTACTTCTCATTGTTACATGGCAACTCTACAAGCGCGCTTCAACTGCTTTGTGGGTTTATGCTGCATTAATGCTAGGTACTATTATCTGGAGTGTCTGGGAAGTTGGAACAGACTTTTGGGCGCTTGCACCTCGTTTAGATATTTTAGGTATTCTTGGTTTATGGTTATTGGTTCCGGCAGTGACTCGTGGAATCAACAACCTTGGATCAAGTAAAGTTGCCTTATCTTCAACTTTAGCGATTGCAATCGTGTTGATGGTTTATTCTATCTTCAACGATCCACAAGAAATTAATGGTGAGATCAAAACTCCTCAACCAGAAACTGCTCAAGCCGTTCCAGGTGTAGCAGAGAGTGATTGGCCAGCTTATGGTCGTACTCAAGCTGGTGAGCGTTATTCTCCGCTCAAACAAATTAATGACCAAAATGTCAAAGATTTGAAAGTAGCATGGACACTACGTACTGGTGATTTCAAAACAGATAATGATTCTGGTGAAACAACCAATCAGGTTACGCCAATTAAAATTGGTAATAACATGTTTATCTGTACGGCTCACCAACAATTAATTGCGATTGATCCGGCTACTGGTAAAGAGAAATGGCGTTTTGATCCTAAACTTAAAACAGATAAATCGTTCCAGCATTTAACTTGTCGTGGTGTAATGTACTACGATGCAAACAATACTACTGAGTTTGCAACGAGTCTCCAAAGCAAGAAATCTAGTTCTACACAATGTCCACGTAAAGTCTTTGTTCCAGTTAATGACGGGCGCTTAGTGGCTGTGAATGCTGACACTGGTAAAGCATGTACTGACTTTGGTCAAAATGGTGAAGTGAACTTACAAGAGTTTATGCCATATGCTTATCCAGGTGGTTATAACCCAACATCTCCTGGTGTTGTGACAGGTTCAACAGTAGTTATTGCTGGTTCTGTGACAGACAACTATTCAAATAAAGAGCCATCTGGTGTGATTCGTGGATATGACGTGAACACTGGTAAGCTTCTTTGGGTATTTGATACTGGCGCAGCAGATCCAAATGCTATGCCAGGTGAAGGTACAACATTTGTTCATAACTCTCCAAATGCTTGGGCACCTTTAGCATACGATGCCAAACTTGATATCGTTTATGTTCCAACAGGTGTAGGTACTCCAGATATTTGGGGTGGTGACCGTACCGAGTTGAAAGAACGTTATGCGAACTCTATGTTAGCGATTAATGCTTCAACTGGTAAATTGATTTGGAACTTCCAGACAACCCATCACGACTTATGGGATATGGACGTACCGTCACAACCATCTTTGGCAGATATTAAAGACAAATCTGGTAAAACTGTTCCAGCAATTTATGTATTGACTAAAACAGGTAATGCCTTTGTTCTTGATCGCCGTAATGGTCAGCCAATTGTTCCTGTAACTGAGAAACCAGTTCCACAAACAGTTAAACGCGGACCACAGACTAAAGGCGAACATTATTCAAAAACTCAGCCATTCTCTGACTTGAACTTGGCACCACAAGATAAATTGACTGATAAAGATATGTGGGGTGCCACAATGCTTGATCAGCTCATGTGTCGTGTGTCATTCAAACGTCTCAATTACGATGGTATTTATACACCACCATCTGAAAACGGTACTTTAGTTTTCCCTGGTAACTTGGGTGTGTTTGAATGGGGCGGTATGTCAGTTAACCCTGATCGTCAGGTTGCTGTCATGAATCCGATTGGCTTGCCATTCGTAAGTCGTCTAATTCCTGCTGATCCAAACCGTGCGCAAACTGCAAAAGGTGCAGGTACTGAGCAAGGTGTTCAGCCAATGTATGGCGTACCGTATGGTGTAGAAATCAGCGCATTCCTATCTCCGCTTGGTTTACCTTGTAAACAACCAGCTTGGGGATATGTAGCTGGCGTAGATTTGAAAACTCATGAAGTCGTTTGGAAAAAACGTATTGGTACTATCCGTGATAGCTTACCAAAACTGTTCCAATTACCAGCTGTTAAAATTGGTGTTCCTGGTTTAGGTGGTTCAATCTCTACTGCCGGTAATGTTATGTTTGTTGGTGCAACTCAAGATAACTACATCCGTGCCTTTAACGTCACGAATGGTAAGAAATTATGGGAAGCACGTTTACCAGCAGGTGGACAAGCAACACCAATGACTTATGAAATCAACGGTAAGCAATATGTTGTGATCATGGCCGGTGGTCATGGTTCATTTGGTACAAAAATGGGCGACTATTTAGTGGCTTATGCATTGCCAGATAACAAATAAACGTTTGCTATCAAAAAAGCCCAGATTTATCTGGGCTTTTTTATATCGATGTATATAAGCTTATCAATAAAATCGTTATTAAATATGCAAAAAAAGCATTTTATTGATGAATAAAAGCTCGCTATGCTATCCGCCTTAATAATGAATCTACTAGCCATACGCCATGTATTTATATACCGATTTCGACCAGCAGCTGGTTAATGAACGAGTTGCTCAGTTCCGTGATCAGACTGAACGCTATTTAGCTGGCAAACTTTCTGAAGATGAATATCGTCCATTACGTTTGCAAAATGGTTTATATGTGCAACGTTATGCGCCTATGCTGCGTATTGCTGTGCCGTATGGCTTAATGAATTCAAAACAATTACGTAAAGTTGCTGAAGTTTCAACAAAATATGATCGTGGTTATGCACACGTATCAACACGTCAAAACATTCAGTTAAACTGGCCTGCACTTGAAGATGTGCCAGATATTTTGGCAGAACTTGCAACTGTACAAATGCATGCTATTCAAACGAGTGGTAACTGTATTCGCAACACGACAACTGACCAATATGCGGGTGTGGTTGCTGGTGAAATTGCAGACCCTCGCCCAACATGTGAATTGATTCGTCAGTGGAGTACATTCCACCCTGAATTTGCATTCTTGCCACGTAAGTTCAAAATTGCTGTTTCTGCACTTGAAGAAAAAGATCGCGCAGCAACTGCATTCCATGATATTGGTGTTTATATCGTGCGTAATGAGGCAGGTGAAATTGGCTATAAAATTATGGCTGGTGGTGGTTTAGGCCGTACCCCAATCATCGGTAGTGTCATTCGTGAGTTTTTACCACGTGAAGATTTAATTGCTTACTTAGAAGCTGTTCTACGTGTTTATAACTTGCATGGCCGTCGTGATAACAAATATAAAGCGCGTATCAAAATCTTGGTTAAAGCATTAACGCCTGAAGTATTTGCACAGAAAGTTGAAGCTGAATTTGAACACACACGTGAAGCATTAAAAATTCAGCCAGAAATCTTGAAAAAACTGGATGAAGAGTTCACTCCGTTTGATTATCAAGATTTGGCAGATGAAGATTTCACGGATTTATTCGCTGAGCATCCAAAATTCAAACAATGGTTCAACATCAACACGCATGCACATAAAGTGAAAGGCTATCGTATTGTTACGATTTCTCTAAAACGTGCAGGCATCGCACCGGGTGATATGACCACCGAAGAAATGAATTTTATTGCAGATCTTGCTGATAAATATACGTTCGGTGAGCTTCGTACCACTCACGAACAAAATATTGCTTTGGCAGATGTGCCTCAAAAAGATTTGTTTGATGTATGGCAAGCGCTTGAACAACACAATATGGCACGTGCACATATTGGTTTTATTACCGATATTATTAGCTGCCCGGGTGGTGATTTCTGTTCACTTGCAAATGCGAAATCAATTCCAATTGCTGAAGCGATTACACGTCGTTTTGAAGACTTAGACAAAGTTTATGATCTTGGTCATTTAGATCTAAATATTTCTGGTTGTATGAATGCTTGTGGTCACCACCACGTGGGTAACATCGGTATTTTAGGTGTTGATAAAAAAGGCGCTGAGTTCTACCAAATTACATTAGGTGGTAATTCAGACCATGATGCCTCTATCGGTGACATCTTAGGCCCATCATTTGCAGCAGATGCTGTTCCAGACGTTATTGAAGAAGTATTAAATACTTATCTTGATTTACGTACTGAAGGTGAACGTTTCGTCGATACATATCGCCGTGTAGGAATTCAACCATTTAAGGAGCGTGCATATGCTTAATACAGCTCTACCAGTGCTTTATAAAGACGGCACGATTGCAGACAATACTTATCAAATCATTGCAGAAGATGGTGTGGTTCATCAAGGGGATGTTGTTGTAACAACAGCTCAACTCGATCAATTAGCTAACGTTCAAGGCAAAAAAGCTTTGTATGTGACTGTGAGCGATTCACCAGAAGATCATACATTCCCACTTAGTGAACTTGATGCGATCTTTATTGAGTTTGCTGGCTTTGGTGATGGTCGAGGATATTCATTTGCAGCGTTATTACGTCGTCAAGGTTTCCAAGGTGAACTGCGTGCAACTGGCGATGTGTTTAAGGATGTCTTAAACTACTTAAAGCGCTCAGGTTTTGATAGTTTTGTAATTAAGGAAGGTAAAGATGTGCAAGAGGCGGCAGCTGGTTTGCAAGACTTTACCAACCCGTACCAAGCTTCAACAGCCGTACCGCAAGCAAGTTATCAAACTGGTGCTTAAATAATTTTAAATGAAGAAGCTGAACTTAGGTTCAGCTTTTTTTATAATTACTTTTTAATAAATGAATGAAGAATAAGAATGTTAGGCTTAATTTCAAAAATAAATCCCGGTGCTTGGTGGTTAATATTTGCTATCGCGACAGATGTGCTCTCAACATTTTATTCGGCTAAAGGCAATGGATTAGTTAATAAAACTGCTCAAGGAATTGCTCTAGTTTTATATATTGGGTCTTTTGCATGTGCAGCTATTGCTTTGAAATATATGCAGGCGGGAATTTTATATGTGCTTTGGTCTGGAATAGGTGTATTAGCAACTGCTTTTCTTGCAAAGATTTTTCTTGGGCAGAATATTGATGTAGCTGGATGGGTAGGTATAGGTTTTATTACCGTTGGTTTAATGATTATTGCGCAGTATTCTAATATTAATGTTTAAGACCCTTATAGAAATAGTAAGTGTCTCTATAAGGGGCTGATCTTAAAAAATATTATGTATCAAGCTGACAGTTAACCATCCACTTTATGCCAAACTGATCGGTAAATGCACCGTATAATGCACCCCAGAAAGTTTTTTCTAATGGCATTTCAACTTGTCCATTTACAGATAGAGCATCGAACAGCTGTTTTGCTTTTTCTTGCTCATCTTTTTCAAGGTTGATTGCGATGTAATGATTATTACCTTTAGTAAATACACTATTCGGGGTACAGAATTGATCGATAGTGTCTGATGCCATGAGTACTGTGTACTCATTAATCGGTAGAGAAACGTGAAGCACTAAATTTTTTTCGGCTTCCGATAATGTTACACCCTCATTAGGTGGCATGTCGCTATAACGGCTCAGCATAGCAAATTCACCACCAAAGACCGATTTATAAAAATTAAAGGCTTGTTCTGCCTGACCTTGGAAATTGAGATAGTGATTGAGTTGCATTGTTATTGTCCATTGTTGTTTTCGTTTAAAGGAATAAGTTAAAACTTAAAAGTGATTTTGTGGGTCTTTTTTTGTAAATTTTTCATAAAAAATCCCACCGAAGTGGGATTTTAAACAGGTTTTAATTAAAGAATTTCAATGGCAACAGCTGTTGCCTCACCACCACCAATACAAAGTGCGGCAATACCTTTTTTACCGCCAGTACGTTTAAGCGCATGAATAAGTGTAAGAATAATACGAGAACCTGTAGAACCCACCGGATGACCTAGGGCACAAGCCCCCCCATTGATATTTACTTTCTCTGCATCAAGTTTGAAATCATCAATTGGGCACATGGTAACCATAGCAAATGCTTCATTAATTTCCCAAAGGTCAACGTCCTGAGCATTCCATCCAGCTTTTTTAAGTACTTTTTCAATAGCGCCAACTGGAGCAATTGTAAATTCTGAAGGATGTTGAGAATTTGAAGCTGTCGCAATAATTTTAGCAAGCGGTTGTAAGCCGCGCTGTGCTGCAACTTCACTCGATGTTAAAACTAGTGCAGAAGCACCATCAGAAATTGAACTCGCGTTTGCAGCGGTAATTGTACCGTCTTTTGCAAAAGCTGGTTTAAGTGATGGGATTTTATCAATCTTGGCATTTAAAGGTTGTTCATCTTGGTCAACAATCACATCGCCTTTACGTGTAGAGACAGTAACAGGGACGATTTCATCTTTGAAATAGCCTTCAGTAATTGCAGTTTGAGCACGTTTTAAAGAACGAATGGCAAAGTCATCCATTTGCTCACGTGTATAACCACGTGTATTTGCCATATCTTGAGCAAATGAACCCATTAAACGACCTGTTTCAGCATCTTCTAAACCGTCGAAGAACATATGGTCTTTAATTTCGCCATGACCCATACGGTAACCAGCACGTGCTTTGGGTAATACATAAGGAGCATTAGTCATTGACTCCATGCCACCTGCAACCACAATTTCAGCACTGCCTGCTTTGATCATGTCTGCTGCTTGCATCACGGCTTTCATGCCTGACCCACAAAGCTTATTAATCGTCACTGCACCTGTAGAATCAGGTAAACCAGCTTTACGCATCGCTTGACGGGCAGGGCCTTGTTTTAAACCCGCAGGTAGTACACAACCCATAATGACTTCTTCGACATCAGTAGGTTGCAAGCCTGCTCGTGCGATTGCTTCTTTAATTGTTACTGCACCTAGTTCAGGAGCAGTTAGACCAGATAGTGATCCTTGAAAACCACCCATAGCAGTACGAGCACCATTAACAATTACGATGTCAGTCATTGTTGTAATCTCCGATTGTTCTTTATCTCAAATTAAGAAAACATTAAAACTTAAGCAGTATATTGCAAAATGAGGGATGTATTGGTCTCGGCATTAGACTGTAGAGTTCTAACAATTTTTTAATTCTTCGACACGCACATGCCCCATTTTGCTAAGAACTAATTTAAAATTTTTAAGCTGATCATAAGAACAGTACATAAAACTACCATTAGACTCGATTGGAAGTCCCGAGCTTCCTTGAAATACAATACTATTTTGTTTTTTACCAAAACGTTGTAATGTCATAGAACCATAAGTATGGTTAAGATCTATAGAGGTTAATAATTCTTCATTTAAATCATGCTGTAGATTGCGGTTACTATCTACGAAGCTGATTAAGTGTTTATTCCAATCTATATTACAGATTACCTGATCTGAACTCGGACACAGAACAATGTTCTTATGATGAATAATTGCGTCCGATTTGGCTTTTTGTATATGAATTGTGAGTACACGCGAGGTATTTTTTAATTCTACAGATGCCATAAATTGATGGTATAAAGGAATGGCTATAACTGACATAATCACAAGAATTACGAGGGTTATAGAGAGCTCAACTATAGTAAAACCAGGAGATCTAAACATTAAGAAACCTTAATATATGTATAAATAGAGCAATTTTATGTTTTCTGACAATGATTTATATTATTTTTTATAATAAGGAAACACAAAATTAAATAAGGGTTATCAGTTGGCTAGAATACTGGTAAAATCACCGCAAGCGAAACAAAGAAGTTATTCATTTTTGCTAGTTGAGTAAAAAATTACCGAATTACAACGGAAATTGTAAGTAATTTTGTCAATAATTTACTTGATTAAAATTATCAAGCACTTGGAAAGTTTATCAAGTGTTTGTATGATTCAAATGTGAATAGCTTAAAAATAATACTGGGGTAAAAATATCTCAGGGGCCAATAAATTTAGGCTGAGCTTGAACAACAATTGTTATCTCTGGAGGATATCCATGAAATTGAGTCGTATTGCACTTGCTACTATGCTTGTTGCTGCTCCATTAGCTGCTGCTAATGCTGGCGTAACAGTTACTCCATTATTGCTTGGTTACACTTGGCAAGACAGCCAACACAATAACGGTGGTGACAAAGGTAGTTTAACAAATAGCCCTGAGTTACAAGACGATTTATTCGTTGGTGCAGCTTTAGGTATTGAGTTAACACCATGGTTAGGTTTTGAAGCTGAATATAACCAAGTTAAAGGTGATGTAAACGGTATTGCTGGTGCTCCAAATGCTGAATACAAACAAAAACAAATCAATGGTAACTTCTATGTTACTTCTGATTTAATTACTAAAAACTATGACAGCAAATTCAAGCCATACGTATTGTTAGGTGCTGGTCACTACAAATACGAGATTCCTGATCTTGGTTACCACACAAGTGAAGAAGGTACTTTAGGTAATGCTGGTATCGGTGCATTCTATCGCATCAACGATGCTTTATCTCTTCGTACAGAAGCTCGTGGTACTTATAACTTTGACGAACAATTCTGGAACTATACAGCTCTTGCTGGTTTAAACGTAGTTCTTGGTGGTCACTTGAAGCCTGCTGCTCCTGTAGTAGAGGTTGCTCCAGTTGAACCAACTCCAGTTGCTCCACAACCACAAGAGTTAACTGAAGACCTTAACATGGAACTTCGTGTGTTCTTTGATACTAACAAGTCAAACATCAAAGACCAATACAAGCCAGAAATCGCTAAAGTTGCTGAGAAGTTAACTGAATACCCTAACGCTACTGCACGTATCGAAGGTCACACAGATAACACTGGTCCACGTAAGTTGAACGAACGTTTATCTTTAGCTCGTGCTAACTCTGTTAAATCAGCTCTTGTAAACGAATACAATGTTGACGCTTCTCGTTTGTCTACTCAAGGTTTCGCTTGGGATCAACCGATTGCTGACAACAAAACTAAAGAAGGTCGTGCTATGAACCGTCGTGTATTCGCGACAATTACTGGTAGCCGTACTGTAGTAGTTCAACCTGGTCAACAAGCTCAATAATTTGAGTTTCTGAACAGTAAAAAAGCGACTCGTTAGAGTCGCTTTTTTTATTGTGATTTTTAAAATATTTTTCATTTTTCTATCTCCTTGATAATATGTACTCAGTTATTCATTTAGATCAGTATTACCAAACACCTTTTTTTAATTGCTGTTTAGTATCTTGTCTATCTCGACGATGCTGTGCACGAGGTTTTTCTGTCTCATGCATGCCACCTTTTTGAAGTAAAGGTGAAAGGGCTACGTGGTTGCGAGCCTTAATTTTTGGCATTTCTTTAATTTTCATGTTTTAACCTTTAATACATAAAACTTGTTTAAGTGTATGGACCACTTCAATAAGATCTGACTGGTTCGCCATAACTTCATCAATGTCCTTATAAGCGCTTGGAATCTCATCGACAACACCACTGTCTTTACGACATTCAATTCCTTGCGTTTGTTCAATTAAGTCTTGTTGATTAAAAAGTATTTTTGCCTTGCTTCGGCTCATTTTGCGGCCAGCTCCGTGAGAGCAAGAACAAAAAGACTCAGGATTAGCTTTTCCTCTAACAATATAAGAACGTGCTCCCATAGAACCTGGAATAATTCCTAACTCATTTAAACCCGCTCTAATCGCTCCTTTTCTGGTAACTAAAAGATTTTCACCAAAATGGGTTTCTCGACTTACATAATTATGATGGCAATTAATTGCTTCTTTTGTCATTTGAAAAGAGGGTAGAAGAGGTCGAATTGCTTCTAAGATTAATCGCATCATTTCTTTGCGATTTTCGAAAGCATATTCTTGTGCCCATTCCACAGCTTCTACATAATCATTGAAACTGTTTGAACCTTCAGCAAAATAACTTAGGTCTTTATCAGGTACATGCCCGAAGCGATGTTGTGCTTCTTTCTTGGCGAGTTCAATAAAATAAGTACCAATGACATTACCAAGACCGCGACTACCTGAATGGAGCATGACCCATACATCTTGATTTTCATCAATACATAACTCTATAAAATGATTACCACCTCCTAATGTCCCTAATTGTTTTTGCCAAGTTGCATCAAACTGCCGAAGCATACGAACTAGACCTGGATGTTTCTTTATAATCGGTTGTAAACGCTTTTCGAGTGGAATAATACTCGACGCTTTAGCTTTGACCTGTTTATGTAAAGCAAAACCGACGGGTACTTTACGTTCGATTGCATCACGTAAACGGCTTAAGTTATCTGGAAGTTGTGACGCTTTTAGACTCAAACGAATTGCATTCATTCCACAACCAATATCTACACCGACTGCAGCTGGAATAATTGCATGTTTAGTCGGAATAACACTACCTACAGTCGCGCCTTTTCCTACGTGAACATCTGGCATAACAGCAATATGTGAGTATATGAATTGCAGTTGTGCCATTTTCTTTAGTTGTTCGATACTTTCACTATCTATATCTTGAGTGAAAATTTTAACCGGCACACCATACAGTGCCTCTTCGTTTAATATTTTTTGTATGCCCATAATTTTTCTCTTATTTTTCTGTCCGAATAGGCATAAAAAAACCTAGCGAATGCTAGGTCTTAAATTCGAGCATTCGGACAAGTGAATTAAATTTGTACACTTGTCCGTGAGCTGACATCGTGCCAAATCGTTACTGTGTTTTACTTTGTAGTGTTGGCATGATGTCCTCCTTTTTTAAAAAGTGCCGTTGAAAATCTGAACGGCATTTTACCTGTTTTTAACTAAAGATCAAGTTTTTGACATTTAGTTATTTTTGATTAGCTCTTTAAGCTTACTATTAATCTTGCTCTGGTTTTACATCCATTTGATCATAAGGTATTAATTTAGTCTTATTTTTCCATTTATATCCGAGCCAAATTACTAAGAATAAAGGCAAGCTAATATAGGTAGAAAGTAAGCCCATCCAGTCAATTTTTCCACCTAAAACAGCTTGATAGTTCTGGCCAAGGATAATGACAGAACAAAGAATAAAGGCAAACCATGGAGCAAATGGGAAAAACTTAGCACGGTAGGCAAGATCTTCGAGCTTATAACCTTGAGCAATATAACCTTTACGGAAACGATAATGTGAAATTGCAATACCTAGCCAAACAATGAAACCACACATCCCAGACATATTGAGAAGCCAGTTAAAGACTTGTTTTTCCCCAATAAAAGTCGTTAAGAAGCAGAATGCAGCAATAAATGTAGTCGCATATAAGGCATTCATTGGAACACCACGATTGTCGAGTTTTGCAAACCATTTTGGTGCGCGGCCTTGTTGAGCCATATCAAATAACATACGAGTAGAAGAATACATACCTGAGTTACCTGCCGACAAAATAGCTGTCAAAATAACCGCATTCATTAAGCTCGCAGCGAAAGCAAAGCCTACTTTTTCATAAAGCAAGGTAAAAGGAGAAAGAGCAACATTTTCTGTTGTCGCAGCTTGTAATAGGTTTGGATCATCATAGGCAATGAGTGTACCGATAATGAAAATACACAATACATAGAATAATAAAATTCGCCAGAAAATCTGTTTAATCGCAAGTGGTATCGTTTTCTTTGGATCTTTCGATTCACCCGCAGCCACACCCACCATTTCGGTTCCCTGAAATGAGAACCCTGCAATCATGGCAACACCAATCATGGCTTGTAAACCACCTACAAAAGGCGCATCTTTGTAAGTCCAATTACCAAAAGTGGCCACACCTGGTGTCAACATCACCTTAATAATCATGGCAATACCAATGATAATGAAGGCAACAATAGCGATAACTTTAACCATTGAAAACCAGAATTCGCTTTCGCCAAATCCTTTTACACTCATCGCATTAATCATAAAAATAATGACGAGGAAGAGCGCACTCCAATAGAACCCAGGAATATCTGGAAACCAGAACTTCATAATAAACTGTACTGCAACGAGTTCAAACGCAACCGTGATTGCCCAGTTATACCAGTAGTTCCAACCTAGTGCGAAACCAAAGCCTTCTTCCACATAGCGACTGCCATAGGTGAAGAATGCGCCAGATGTCGGTGTATGAGTTGCAAGTTCGCCCAAGCTGGTCATTAAGAAATAAATCATGATACCAATGAGGGAATAGGCGAGTAACGCCCCACCTGGACCTGCATTTGCAATGGTTGACCCAGAAGCAAGGAAGAGACCTGTACCAATGGAACCACCAATGGCGATCATATTCAGATGACGAGCCCCAAGCTTTCGCTGGAGTTTTTCAGGAGCATGTGTTTCGCTCATGGAGATTCCTTACATAGTTTGTTATGCACAGGCATATAACACCTTAAAGCCTTGTAGATCAGTTTTAATCTCACACTGACCAAAGTGCTTCTCGATTAAGATCGGATAGTTTAAAAAACGGTTTGCTACAATCCATAGCTCACCTGATGCCTTTAAATGTTTTTTAGCGTTCTGGCAGAGTCCTTCACTTGCATCGTAGTTGGTATGAATACCTTGATGAAAGGGGGGATTACTGACAATGGCATCAAGTTCTGTTGGGGCGTCTGCAATTCCTGTAACGGGCTGCAATCTCAACTGGTCTGAACCTATTCCATTTCGACTAAAAGTCATTTCCGTTGACCGTAAAGCGAAGGCATCAATATCTAGGGCATGAATAATATTACTTGAATTTACTTTTGCCAAATAGCAACTGATAATTCCCGCACCACACCCGAAGTCGGCAATTCTACCTGATTTCACCTGATTTAGATAAGGGAGTAAAACAGCAGTTCCGACATCTAGATGATTTTGACTAAAAACGCCAGGTAGCGCGCAAATGGTAAGTTCTTGTTCATTTGCTTGAACAGTATAGGTTTTTAACCAGCTTTCAAGAGGTTTGATCTTTTCAGTTTTTTCAATTTTTAAATGCCATAATTGACAATGGCGTGCACTATCGAGTTTAAGTATCTGGCCAAAACTTTGTAATTGTTTAGCTGCTCTTTCAACACCGCCTTTTTTCTCACCTACTAGAAAAACTGATTGATCAGCCTTTAAATGGCTCATCACTACATGCAATATATAGTTTAAAAGCTCTTTTGATTTAGGCACAAAAATTAAAGCCTGATCAAATTCTTGTGATGGAAACTCAACTGAGAAATGTGCTGGCGTACCTGTATTAATGAAACCTTGGTAGTCGGCATAATTCCATGTCCAGACTGAGGCATCAACCGCAGTAGGTAATTGACTGACTAAGGCATCATTGGGTGCATTAATCAACAAGAGTCTACCTTTTAAATAGTCTTGCTGTCTTAATACCACTTCACTTCTAGGATCCATGTACATCTCTCATGAAGAAGAATGCCCAGTGGAAACTGGGCAGTAATCAAAAAATTAAAAAATAGGTTATTTGTGGATTTCAGGCAGAACAATATTTAAAATTAGTGCTGCAATACCACCTGTTGCTACACCAGAACTAAAAATATTTTTAAATAACTCTGGCAAGTGCTCCAAAATTTGTGGAACTTGGGCAACACCTAAACCGAGTGCAAGTGATATTGCAATAATTAAAAGTGCGCGACGATCTAAATGAATTGATGAAAGAATGTTAATGCCTGAGGCAGCAACAGCGCCGAACATTACCATAACTGCTCCACCTAATACGGCTTGTGGAACAGCTTGTATTACACCAGCTACAGCAGGGAATAGACCTAATAAAATGAGTAAAGCAGCAATCCAGATTCCTACATAACGACTTGCTACACCAGTTAATTGGATAACGCCATTATTTTGGGCAAACACCGAACTTGGGAAAGTATTGAATAGGCCAGCAAGTAATGAATTTGCACCATTTACTAACACACCACCCTTAATACGTTGCATCCACTGAGGACCATCTACAGGTTGGTTTGATAGTTTACTGGTTGCCGTCACGTCACCAATTGCTTCTAATGAAGTCACTAAATAAATAAATGCCATTGGAATAAATAAGCCCCATGAGAAGCTTAAGCCAAAATGCATTGGTGTCGGAATTTGAATCACGGGTGCATCTTTTAAACCAGAGAAGTCTAAATACCCCATAAACCCGGCAAGAATGTAGCCAATAACTAAAGCAATTAAAATAGCTGAACTTTTAATCCAGACAATACGAATACGGTTTAGGACAATAATAATAGCAAGAACCGTACACGACATTATAAGGTTATCAGCACTGGCAAAGGTATGGTCCTGCATGGCTTGATAACCACCGCCCATACTAATCAAACCTTCTTTAATGAGCGTTAGACCAATCAGGAGTACCACAATACCTGTTACAAGGGGAGTAATTAGCTTTTTTACCCATGGGAGAATTTGTGATACGCCCATTTCAATAAATGAACCTGCAATCACAACACCAAAAATAGCAGCCATAACTTGATTGACTGGCGTCCCCGCAGCAACCATTGCACTGCCAATACCGATAATCGGGCCAATAAAGTTAAAGCTTGTTCCTTGAACAATGAGTAGACCTGCACCGAAAGGACCAACTTTTTTGCATTGTAAGAAAGTTGCAATTCCTGAAATGACCAAAGACATGGATAAAATCATGTTAGTTTCGGTACGTGAAACGCCCAAAGCTAAACAAATGAGAAGTCCAGGTGTAACAATCGGGACAATAATTGCAAGCAAATGTTGAAAAGCTGCTAGAAAAGCCACGAAGGGTTTTGGTCGGTCATCTAGTCCATAAACGAGGTCAAGACGGTCTTGTGATGGTTGATTGGACATGGGAGTAAATACGCCGCAATTTCGCAAATTGGCGCTATTCTAATCGAGATACCTATCTTTACAAAACGAAATACAGATTATTGGAAATTTTTTTTGTCAATGTCAATAAACTGTCACTACTCAAGAGTAGTGTTTTTCTGTATAATTTGCCCTCAAATTTTAGGCGTTTCGAATTTTCATGTCAGATATCAAAAATCTCCGTAATATCGCAATTATTGCGCACGTCGACCACGGGAAAACCACACTTGTCGATAAACTACTTCAGCAATCAGGTGCTCTCGGTGACCGAGCAGGCGAGATTGAGCGTGTCATGGACTCGAATGCGCTTGAAAGTGAACGTGGTATTACCATCTTAGCGAAAAACACCGCTATTACTTGGTTAGACAAACGTACAGATACAACTTACCGTATCAACATCGTAGATACCCCGGGACACGCCGACTTCGGTGGTGAAGTAGAACGTGTAATGTCGATGGTTGACTGCGTACTACTTCTTGTTGACTCACAAGAAGGCCCAATGCCACAAACTCGCTTTGTGACTCAAAAAGCCTTTGCTCGTGGTTTAAAACCAATCGTGATTATCAACAAAGTTGACAAGCCAAGTGCTCGTCCAGACTGGGTAATCGATCAAGTATTTGATTTATTTGATAACCTTGGTGCAACTGATGAGCAACTTGATTTCCCAATCGTTTATGCATCAGGTTTACGTGGTGTAGCGGGTCCTGCTCCTGAAGAGCTTGCAGAAGACATGACTCCGTTGTTCGAAACGATTGTAGACATCGTTGAGCCACCAGCGGTTGATGTTGATGGTCCATTCCAAATGCAGATTTCATCACTTGACTATAACAGCTTCGTAGGTGTTATCGGTGTTGGTCGTATTCAACGTGGTTCTGTAAAATTAAATACTCCTGTTACTGTAATTGACAAAGAAGGCAATACACGTAACGGTCGTATCTTAAAAATCATGGGTTACCATGGTTTAGAGCGTATTGATGTTGATTCTGCATCTGCGGGCGATATCGTATGTATTACTGGTATTGATGCACTTAACATTTCTGACACGATTTGTGATCCGAAAAACGTTGAAGCATTACCACCTTTATCTGTAGATGAACCTACAGTGTCTATGACTTTCCAAGTAAACAACTCACCGTTTGCTGGTAAAGAAGGTAAATTCGTAACTTCACGTAATATTCGTGAGCGTCTTGACCGCGAATTAATTCACAACGTAGCTTTACGTGTTGAAGATACTGATAGTCCAGACCGTTTCAAAGTGTCTGGCCGTGGTGAACTTCACCTTTCAGTTTTAATTGAAAACATGCGTCGTGAAGGCTTCGAATTAGGTGTATCACGTCCGCAAGTAATCATTAAAGAAATTGATGGTGAAAAACAAGAACCTTACGAAAACGTAACGTTTGACGTTGAAGAGCAGCACCAAGGCGCTGTAATGGAACAAATGGGTCACCGTAAAGGCGAAATGACCAATATGGAAGTTGATGGTAAAGGCCGTATCCGTATTGAAGCAACTGTTCCTTCACGTGGTTTAATTGGTTTCCGTTCTGAATTCTTAACCATGACCTCTGGTACTGGTATTATGACTTCAAGCTTCTCTCACTATGGTCCTCTTAAACAAGGTACTGTTGCGAAGCGTCAAAACGGTGTGTTGATTTCTATGGTTCAAGGTACATGCTTGGGCTATGCATTATTCAGCTTACAAGACCGTGGTCGTTTATTCGCTAAGCCACAGTTGGAAGTTTACGAAGGTATGATCGTAGGTATTAACTCTCGTTCAGACGATATGGTTGTAAACCCAACTAAAGCGAAACAGTTAACTAACGTTCGTGCGTCTGGTACTGATGATGCTTTAACTTTAACACCTGCAATTGAATTCACGCTTGAACAAGCTCTTGAATTTATTGAAGATGATGAGTTAGTAGAAGTTACTCCAAAATCAATTCGTATCCGTAAGCGTTACTTGACTGAAAACGAACGTAAACGTAACCGTGATAAATAATTTTTCTTAAATGAAAAAGAAAAACCGCTAAATTCGTTTAGCGGTTTTTTATTGCTTACTGGTAAAGCTGAAAGTAAACTTAAAGTCATATTTTTCTTGTAAGCAAATATGTTGTTAAAGTGTGAAATAGCTTTCTTTTTTTGAAAAAAATATTAAATTATCAATATCATGGCGAGTACTATCTAGACGGATAAGAGGCCAGTGAAAAAAGAAAAATATGATGTGTTCCTCCCCCCTACATCTGGAGATGTTTAGATGAGTATTATTCAAGAATTTAAAGAATTTGCCATTAAAGGCAATATGATGGATTTAGCCATTGGTGTAATTATTGGTGGTGCTTTTGGCAAAATCGTAGACTCGTTAGTAAAAGATATCATCATGCCGCTTATCACTGTAATTACTGGTGGTGGTGTTGATTTCTCGCAGAAATTTATCGTATTAGGTGCAAACCCTAATAACTTACAATCTCTAGATGCCTTACAAAAAGCAGGTATCAACGTATTAACTTATGGTAACTTCCTGACCATTTTAATTAACTTCCTGATTTTGGCTTGGGTTGTGTTCTTAATGGTGAAATTATTAAACAAACTTCGCCGTGATAAGAATGAGCCAGAAGCTCCAGCTGCAACTCCAGAAGATATTCAATTATTACGTGAAATTCGTGATGAGTTGAAAAAACAAGCTTAATAAAAAGAATTTGAGTATAAAAACGGTACCTAGCGTACCGTTTTTTATTACATAGCATTTTATACTGGACTAGAGATATTGATAAACTTGCTAAATCACAGTTAAGTTTAGCTAAGCAGATAGAACAGGAACATAAATTAATGAATCAGCTTTTTGTATATGGAACCTTATGCCCTAATAAAGCAAATGCTCATATTTTAGAGCAGATTGGTGGAAACTGGATGAAAGCTAGTGTACGAGGAGTAATTCATATTTTAGATTGGGGGCCAGACAAAGGTTTAAAAGCGTTAGAGTTAGATCCACAAGCAGATTGGGTAGAAGGCTATTTGTTTAGCACAGAAAAGTTAGCAGAAAACTGGCAAATGTTAGATGACTTTGAAGGCTTTCAATACCAGCGTGTAATCGCTGATATAAAACTAGAGTCGGGTGAGTATATTAAAGCCTGGACATATCAAATGAATGCACAGGCTAAAACTTCTGAAAACGATAATTAAATTAATGAGTCCTAACGTAAGCTGCCCATTCGGAATTTAACTTCTAAAAGATGATAGCCAAACTGACTTTTGATAGGGCCTTGTAATACACGTTCAGCAGCCGTAAATACTACTTTGTCGATGACAGGTACCAACTGTCCTTTTTTGACTTCTCCAAGTTCTCCACCACGTTTTGCTGAATTGCAAGTGGAGTATTGCTTGGCAAGTTTGGCAAAGTCAGCCCCACTTTGTAGCTTCTTTTTTAGCTGTTCGGCTAAGTCTTTATCTTTGACTAAAATATGTCGGACAATTGCTGTTTGCATGTTGTCTTCCTCCAAAAAATTAAGGCTTTCTCAGCTTTTTAAGCGGTTGGCATTGTGGGCAAAATACACTGGCGCGCTGACCGAGTTTTAAGTTTTCTAATGTGGTTTCACAGTTAACACACATTTCTCCGGCACGACCATAAGCGAGTAAAGTCTGTTGAAAATAACCATTTTCACCCATGGCATTGCTGTAGTCTCGTAAAGTCGAGCCGCCTAAATCAATTGCTGACTTCAAAATTCGCTTAATCTCGATAACCAGTTTCTCAATTTGTTGCATAGTCAAATCGCCAGCAGGCTGAGCTGGGTGAATGCCAACATTAAACAAGCTTTCGGTTGCATAGATATTGCCAACACCAACCACTACATGATTATCCATGAGTGCAATTTTTATGCCGACAGCTTTATTCTTGAGTTTGGAAGCTAAATATTCTGCATGAAAGTCAGTACTTAATGGTTCTGGCCCTAAAGTATCGATGAGTTTGCCTTGAGTTTCAGGGTTAAGCCAAAGAATGCAGCCAAAACGACGTGGGTCGTGGTAACGTAACTGCTGATCTTCAAATTGAATAATCAGATGATCATGCTTTCTCAATTCATCGTTTGGTTGACACAGACGAAAGCTTCCTGACATGCCTAAATGCCAGAGCATTTGATCTTGTTCAAACTCTGCCAAAATATATTTTGAGCGACGATTTAATCCAATCAGGCGTTGCCCAACAAGTCTTTGAATATCATCTGGTATTGGCCAACGTAAGCTAGGATTACGTACTTCAACACTTAAAACTTTTTGATTCAATAAGGGAAATAAACTGGTTTTGGTGGTTTCGACTTCGGGTAACTCAGGCATGCCAACTCGCAGAATTAACAGATATACTGGATTAATCAAGTATAACGTGTGGTATGTAATATTTCAGAGAATACTATGTCAGATATTTTACCATTAAGCTGGTTTCAACGAGAAACTTCGGAAGTAGCATATGATTTAATCGGCTGCGTATTATGTAAGCGAAAACCTGATGGACAAGTTATCCGCTGTACAATTAGTGAAACAGAAGCTTATTTGGGCGTTCGCGATAAAGCCTGCCATAGTTACAATGATAAACGCACAGCTCGAACAGAAGTGATGTATCGCCATGGTGGTACCATTTATGTCTATTTAATTTATGGTATGTATGAAATGCTCAACATTATTACTCAAACAGAAGGTGTACCTGAAGGAATAATGATTCGATCAGCATTTTTAAGTGGTGCTTCAACTAAAAAAGAATATAAGCTTTTGGCTGGACCTGGCAAACTGACGCGTTATTTGGGCATTGATCGGACTTTAAAAGGCCAGACTTTAGGTGAAGAATCTGGACTATGGATTGAGGCAGCCACTACACAGCCAGAAGTTGTTTTAACGCCACGTATTGGAATTGATTACGCTGAAGAAGCAAAAGATTGGCCTGAACGATATTGCTGGAAAGATCATCCATCTTTGAGCCGATAACTCTTAAACTGGAAATCAATTTTTATATCGCAAAACGACTGTTCCAGTTTTACAACAATGTAAACCGAATTCTATATCCAGACAAGACACTGCTTTTTGTTATCATAACTACAATATAAATAAAGGAAATAAGCATGTCCTTATTACGCTTAGACCGACTTCACTACTGTATTTTGATGAGTATGGGCTGTATTTCTAGCCCACTTGTTTGGGCAGAAGACTTAAATTCAGATGTTGCCAAATTGCCTACTTTACATGTGGAAGCAACTCGTACTGATACTACTTACTTACAAACACCTGCTTCGGTTTTTCGAATAGATGCACCTCAGGCGGATAGTTCTTCACAAGTGAATTTGACCGAGGTTGTGAAGGGGATACCGAGTTTGCAAATTCGTAACCGTGAAAATTATGCGCAAGATTTACAGCTATCTATGCGTGGTTTTGGTGCACGTTCTACTTTTGGTGTCCGAGGTATTCGCCTATATGTGGATGGTATTCCTGCAACAATGCCAGATGGGCAAGGCCAAACGTCTAATATCGACTTAAGCAGTCTGGATCATGTTGAAGTCCTAACAGGGCCTTTTTCTTCACTTTATGGAAACTCATCGGGCGGGACAATTTTAACTTCTACTAAAGAAGGTCAGGGGAAAGACTCAATTGAGCTCAGCTATTCGGGTGGTAGTCACGATAAAAGCCGAGCAGGGTTAGTGCTACAAGGTGGAGCAAAAGGGGCGAATGAACCAAGTTATATTATTAGCTCATCATACTTCGATACCGATGGTTACCGAGAACATAGCGGGGCAGAAAAAATATTAAATAATGCAAAGCTCAGTTGGAACCTTGATGATGGAAGTAAAATCAACTGGGTGACTAACTATGTCAAAATCAATGCCGATGATCCACAGGGTTTAACGCATGATCAGTGGAATGCGAATCCAAAGCAACAAGTTCCGTTTTTAAAGCAATTTAATGTTCGTAAAGATATCGAACAAACCCAAACGGGCATGACATGGTCTAAGCCGATTAATGACAAAAATGAACTTTATGCCATGGCATATTTGGGTAATCGTCAAGTCACTCAGTATCAATCTATTCCTAAATCTACCCAAGATGCCAGTATCAATCATGCGGGTGGTGTGATTGATTTTGACCGCAATTATTATGGTGCTGATTTCCGTTGGACAGGTAAAGAACTATTGCCAAATACAACGGTGAGTTTGGGGGTTGCACTCGATGCGATGGATGAAGATCGTAAAGGCTTTGAAAACTTTAATTTAGTAAATGGTCAACCTTCTTATGGCGTCAAAGGTAAATTACGCCGTGATGAAGACAATACTCTGTGGAATATCGATCCATATTTACAAGCTTCATGGCAGTTCTTACCTACATGGCGTATAGATACAGGTGTACGGTATAGCAATGTGCATTACAAATCCAAAGATAACTATTTAAGTAATGGCGACGATAGCGGCAAGACTGATTACAGTAAAGTTTTACCGTCGCTTGCGTTAAGTTGGCAAATTTTACCTGAGCTCATGGCTTATATGAGTTATGCCAAAGGGTTTGAAACACCGACCTTTACTGAAATGGCATATCAAACTGATACGACAAAGTCAGGTTTTAATTTTGATTTAAAACCATCGACCAGTGATACCTATGAAGCTGGTTTAAAATCACAAAACCAATTAGGTGATTTTACTTTGGCAGTTTTTCAAACTAAAACCAAAAATGACATTGTTTCAGCAGGAAGCTCAAATGGTCGTTCTACCTTCCGAAATGCGGATAAAACTTTGCGTGAAGGGGTAGAGTTTGCATGGAATAAAAAGTTGTGGCGAGATTTAACAGCGACAGCAAGCTATGCCTATTTAGATGCTACTTTTGATGCGGATATTCCTGCTTTAGGCAATATTGCTCAAATTCCAGCTGGCAATGCGATTCCTGGAATTGCTAAAAATCAGGCTTACATTTCTTTAGCTTGGCAACCGAGCCACGGACTATATGGTGGTGTAGATGTACAGTATATGGACAAAGTATACGTGAATGATACCAACAGTGACGCAGCACCAAGCTACAGTGTAACTTCAGCAAATATTGGTTATGCATGGGATTTAGGTACTTGGAAAGTCAAAAGCTTTGCTCGTGTAGATAACCTATTTGATAAAAATTATGCGGGTTCAGTTATCGTAAATGATGGTAATGATCGTTACTTTGAACCCGCTGATGGGCGTAACTGGAGTGCAGGTTTACGTGTAATTAAACAATTCTAGGAATTTAAAATGGCAAAATTATTTGAAACGGTTAATTTTGATTCGCTACAACTGGTCAATAGAATTGTAATTGCCCCAATGTGTCAGTATTCAGCAACTGATGAAGGCGAAATTACCTATTGGCATGAGCAGCAATGGGCAAATTACGCGTTGTCTGGAGCTGGGTTATGCATTGTGGAGGCTACGGCTGTACAAGCGGAAGGTCGAATTAGTTACGCAGATCTTGGACTTTGGAATGATCAGCAACGTGACCAAATCAAAACTTTATTAGGAAAAGTTAAAACACTTTCTCCTATGCCATTTGGAATTCAGTTAGCTCATGCTGGACGTAAGGCATCAACTGAAAAGCCTTGGTTGGGTAAAGGTCAAATTGCAAAAGATCAGCCACATGGTTGGCAAACAGTTGCTCCAAGTACAAGTACTTTTTCAGTTCACGATGCTGCGCCACATGCATTAACAATCGATGAAATTAAACAAGTTCAACAAGACTTCGCCGCTGCGGCAAAACGTGCAGTTGAAGCTGGCTTTGAGCTAATTGAAGTACATGCAGCACATGGCTACTTGTTGCATCAATTTTTATCGCCAATTGCAAATCAACGAACAGATGAATATGGCGGTTCTTTAGAGAACCGTATGCGTATGACGCTTGAAGTACTTCAGGCAATTAAACTTGCTGTTCCTACAGGTTATCCTGTAGGGGTGCGTTTATCTGCAACTGATTGGATGGATGGTAACGAACAGTGGGACGTTGAGTCTACAGTTGGGTTATCAAAAGCTTTAGAGCAACTGGGAGCCGCTTATATCCATGTCTCTAGTGGTGGCTTACATGAACACCAAAATATTACCATCGGGGCAGGTTACCAAGTACCATTCGCGGAGCAGGTTAAAAAACATGTATCTATTCCTGTGATTGCGGTAGGTCTTATTACTGATCCACAGCATGCTGAACAAATTTTAGAAAACCAACAAGCTGATGCCATTGGTCTTGCACGTGCAATGTTATATGACCCACGTTGGCCATGGCATGCTGCAGCTACATTGGGGGCAAAAGTCAAAATTGCTCCTCAATATTTGCGTTGTCAACCACATGGCTTAAAACAGCTTTTTGATTCTTTTTAGTTTTTAAATATGCGGGCAAATTAAGATTTGCCCGTTTTTCTTTTGAAATGAGTGAGGAAGTAGTCTGTGGTTTTTCAGGTAATCTTACCAATTTTGATTTTATTATTGATGGGGTACTGTAGTGTTCTCATTAAATTGGTGACACCTGAGCAAATTAAGGCTCTTAGCGCATTCGTTATTAAAATTGCGCTTCCTGCATTTTTAATCCAATCCTTAGCCAATAAAAATTTACAAGATATTTGGCACCCAGCTTATTTTATTGCTTACGGTGGTGGCTCTTTAATCTTGTTTTTTCTGGCTTTTATTATTTATCGAAAATATTTTAAAAACAGCTTAACCCATAGTGCAGTCATATCAATGGGTGCTTCTATGTCAAATACAGGTTTTATGGGTACTGCTATTTTGACTATGCTCATGGGTAGTCATGCTGCAATCTATATATCTTTAACTTTAATCATTGAAAACTTATTAATCGTCGCTTTAATGCTTATTTTGGCAGAAGCGGGATTACATCAACAGCAGCGGCTTTTGCCTTTACTGAAAAAAACATTCATAAATTTAATTAAAAATCCTGTAATTATTGCAATTTTAGTGGGGATGAGCTGTATCTTGCTAGGTATTCATCTGCCTTCAAAACTTGGGCAAGCTTTAGAACTTTTAGGAAGGACAGCTTCGCCTCTAGCACTATTTGCTATTGGCGGCAGCTTGGTTGGTATAGGTATTACCGCCGTGAATTTACAAAGTGTATTGTTGGCTGGGTTTAATGTCATTCTTATGCCAGTTGTGATTTTTGGGTTATTCCTTTTATTACCAAACGTCAGTCAAGAGATGTTATATGCTGGAACATTAATTGCGGCACTTCCAATGCCAATTGCTTTTGGTATTTTTGGGCAAGCATATGGTTTAAATGAAAGAGCATTAACACCTTTAATGATAAGTACCATTATTGGTTTTATTGGAGTAAGTGGACTTATCGCTTTGTGGTGGTAAAAGAAAAGCCCCATACGGGGCTATTGTTTCTTTGCTATTTTTTAGGTGCAGGCTGTGTAGGGGCGGCTGCAGCTTGTTTATTCTTCTCAGCAATAATCTTTTCGACTGAAGCTAAAGACTCTCTAGCATTAGGAACATTTTGGTTAGCAAGTTCAGTAAAAATCTGTTTTGCTTGAGGCAAGTTCTGAGGAATGATATTGCCATTTGCCATCATAGTCGCTAAAGCCATAGACGCTGGTGCATAACCTTTTTGTGCAATTGCTTGTAAAGCTTCAATGCCTTGGCGTTTCATTAGCGGGTTTTTATTTTCAACCCCTTGGCTAATATCATAAAGTGCTTTGACTTGAATAGCAGGGTAGTTTCCTTTTCGAATTAAAGGCGCTAGCTTTTGTAAAGCAATTTGATGAGACTGTGGCTTTTTCTGAGCAAATAAAATGGTCGCAATTTTTACCGTTGCATCATCAGAGCCTTGAGCTGATGCTTTTTGCACATATTGGCTAAATTTATTACTATCTTTTGCAACGCCTAATTCACCCGTTTCATAAATCTGTGCAAGTCTATAACTGGCCTGAGCATAACCTTTGTTTGAAGCGTCTTCATAATATTTTAGAGCTTTGGCATTATCTTTAGGGGTGCCTTGTCCCATTTGCGTCATATAACCTAAGTTATAGATCGCTTGAGCATTTCCTGTCTGCGCAAGGCGCTGCACTTCTTGGAAAGCAGCAGGATAATTTTTTGCCGCATACAATTGTTCAGCCTGTTTAAAGACATCATTTTTTGCCACAGATGCTGTAGTGTCTGCCGCAAAGATTGATGAACTTGAAATGGCGATTAGGCTGGCGATGAGTAATTTCTTCATTTCTTTTTAACCTTTTACTTTGTAGCTACATCATTCCATCGATGTATTGAATCAACTCAACTTCTCATCATAAATATTGATAGATGAAAGTAAACAGCCGATTTGTATATAAAACGATGTCTATAAAGCAAACTATGGAGAAAAATAATATGCCACTCTACTTCTGAGAGTGGCATATAGCATTATTTTACTGATTTAAGTAATGCTTCAATTTGTTTTGCATCACTTGGTACACCAGAGATTCTTTGACCATCTTGCAAGAATAGGGTTGGTGTTCCATCGATATTTAATTTTTGTCCTAAAGCGATATTCTTTTGAATTGGGCTTGAGCAACTTTTGCTGTTAGCCGGCAATTTGCGATTAAGCATATAACTGGTCCAAGCTTCCGAAGGGTTCTTTGAACACCAGATCTGATTTGAAACTTTTTCAGCATTGGGGTGCAAACTGGTCAGCGGATATAAGAATACATATACCGTTACGTTATCAACCCCAACCATATTTTGTTCTAGGCGCTGACAGTAAGGACAATCAGGGTCGCTGAAAATATAAAGAGTACGTTCTCCTTTACCTTTTACATATTTAATCGCTTGGTTTAGAGGTAGGCTTTTAACATCAATTTTACCCAATTCGGCAATTCGTTCTTCTGTCATATTTTTTTGTTGTTTGATATCAACTAAATTGCCTACAAAAAAGTATTTAGCATCTTGATTGGTATAAACAATACGACCGCTTGTATACACTTCATAAATACCTTGCACAGGTGATTGATAAACACCTTTTACAGGTAAGTCTGGGTAATTTGTTTTCAGATTTTGTTCAAGTGTTTTTACATCAGCATGAGCAGAACCGAAAAAAGCCAGACTCAACATGAGTGTAGCAAGTTTAGTTTTCATATTTTTTCTCTTAGATTTCAATCTGGATTATGATGGCATAGAAAAATTAAAAAATTGATGCCCTAATTAAATGAATTTATTAGAATTTTGTATCTATAGAAAAGCCCGTAGGGTCATCCACGGGCTTTTTATTTGCTAAATCTGCTTATTGTGGTCTAGCAACATCACCGCTTAAAGCTTCCGGTAAATCGAGAACTTGAAGACCGAGTTCTGCTAAAGCGGCTGGTTTTGCAACCACTAACGCAATATATCCGTCAGTGGTTGGGGTACTATTTACTACTTCAATATCGTTATTTAATTGAGTAGCTGGAGCAGGTGCTTCACCTGTACCTTGAACTAGATGCAACCAGTGTTTTGGTTTTGCTTTAAACCACAGGCGCGCCACAATTTCTTGACCTAAGTAACAGCCTTTATCGTAATTGACGCCTTCGCGTTGATGTAAACGTAATTCTTGGGGCTGAAACTCATGTTCAGTCGCTTGAGCAATCCATGCTTGACCTGTCATGATGGCTTGTTTTTGCCATTCGGAAATATCAGTTTCTGTAGAGCTGAACTCAGTATGGCCATTCACAACTTTTGGAAACACAACGCCTTGTTCACTTAAGGTCATTTTTGAAAATGCGCCATATTTTTTAATATGCTTAGCAAACTCTTCAGCTTGATCTTGAGTAACAACAATCTCAAAACTTTCAGCGTTAATCTTTTTCAACCATAGGCCAAAATGAATACGGCCTTTAAGATCACAAATGGCTGTATAGCGTGTTTCATTTTCAGCTAAACGCTCAGTATCGACAGTCACTTGGCCTTGTAAAAACTTCTGTGCATCTACACCGTTTAATGCATATGAGGAGAAAGCGAGCAGACTCATGATTAATCTCAAATTCAATATGTTTCTTTATGATTGCTGACTATTTTGCTCCATTTTTATCAAAAAATCAGCCTTAGTTTTCGTAATTTAGTTTTGTCAGAAACTGGTTATATAAATGGAAAAAACACCAAAAATATACGTTAAATGAAATTCTAGGGTTTAAGCTACTAAACATAACTTCTATAACCTAAATGGACTTAAAATAAGGAGAACATAATGACAACAGGTACAGTAAAATTACATCGCGTATTTAAAGCACCCGCTGAACGGGTTTATCGTGCTTTTCTCGATCCAGATGCTTTAGTTAAGTGGATGGCACCTCACGGTTTTACTGCGAAGGTTCATAGTTTTGATGCAAAAGTGGGTGGCTCATATAAAATGAGTTTTACCAACTTTTCAACAGGTTCAACACACTCATTTGGGGGAACTTATGTTGAACTCATTCCAAATGAATTAATTCGCTATAACGACCAATTTGATGACTCAAATTTACCTGGTACGATGCAGGTCACTATTACATTAAAAACTGTATTGGTAGGCACAGAAATTCACATTACCCAAGAAGGCATACCAGAAGTTATTCCTGTGGAAGCATGTTATTTAGGTTGGCAAGAATCTTTATCTTTATTGAAGTTGTTGGTGGAAGCCGAGATCCCAGATCAGTAATCGCCTTTTAAAATTTTAAATATTAAATAAGAAAAGAGTGAGTAGAGAGGCTACTCACTCTTTTCTTTTTAAGTACATTAAAAGAGAACAAAATATTAAATCTGTTTATAAAGCCTAAACAATGAGGCGTTCTAGTGAGAAAAAGAGATGAACATACAAATTAAAAGAATTTATGAACAAGCAAGTACCGAGGATGGAAAACGAATATTAGTTGATCGGCTATGGAGCCGAGGGATAAGTAAAGAAAATGCTCATTTGGATTTATGGTTAAAAGAAATAGCTCCCTCAACTGAGCTACGTAAGTGGTTTCATGCAGAGTCTGCAGAACATTGGGATGAGTTCAAACAGCGTTATTTAAAAGAACTAAGAAGCAGCCCAGCAGTTAAAGAGTTATTAGAAATCGTTTCACATCATAAAGTCACGCTTTTATATTCGGCAAAAGATGTGGAACATAACCATGCAATTATTTTAAAAGAATACTTATTAGAAAACAGCAAAAGTTAAATATATAAATTTTTTTTTGGTAAAAGTCTTTTATTTAAAACTTTAAAAAATGAATCATATCTCGCATAATATACTTTTTGAGATTTTTTTATGTCTTTACCAAATTGCCCAAAATGCCAATCAGAATATACCTATCAAGACGGCGACTTATTAATTTGCCCTGAATGCTCACATGAGTGGAAGGAAGGGGAAGCATCAATTGCTGATGAACAAGAAGTGATTAAAGACGCAAATGGTAATGCCTTGGCAGATGGCGATAGTGTCACTGTGATTAAAGACTTAAAAATTAAAGGTTCATCGTCAGTTGTTAAAGTGGGAACAAAAGTAAAAACA
This sequence comes from Acinetobacter sp. AOR41_HL, assembly GCF_027854645.1. NCBI lineage: Bacteria > Pseudomonadati > Pseudomonadota > Gammaproteobacteria > Moraxellales > Moraxellaceae > Acinetobacter > Acinetobacter sp. AOR41_HL. The sequence continues at coordinate 56,001 of NZ_JAKTHZ010000026.1, forward strand.
ATTCGTTTAGTATCAGATGCAAGTGATGGTCATAATATTGATTGCAAAATTGATGGTATTGGTCAGATGAAATTAAAATCTGAATTTGTAAAAAAAGCTTAATTTGTTAATTTTAATTACATTTCGGTAGAGGTACCTATCAGACCTCTACCTTTTTAAACTTTCAACATCCTTATAATTTTATTACGATAATGTATAAAAAGTAGACTATCCAAAGTTACATTGCTCATTTATATTGTGATTAATAACAAATAACTTTCGTCCAGAATAATAACGAAAGTCATACCCACACCAACAAAAAAACGAGGTTCTTATGGCAGGATGGTACGAGATTTCACAAGCGAGTGATGGACAATATCGCTTTGTACTCAAGGCTGGTAATGGCGAAATTATTTTAAATAGTGAGCTATATAAAGCGAAAGCATCGGCAGTCAATGGTATTGAGTCAGTTCAAAAAAATAGTGGTGACGATGGACGATATGATCGTTTAACTGCAAAAAATGGAAAACCTTACTTCAATTTAAAAGCTGCAAATCATCAAATTATTGGTACAAGTCAATTCTATGCGAGCGAAGCATCGCGCGATAAAGGGATTGAATCGGTGAAAACCAATGGATCTTCAGCAAGCATTAAAGGGACTGTTCTAAATTTTGTGTAAGTACTTAATTTTCATTTATCCTTCAGAGGATAATTACAAAAGGTACTTCACATGGATGAAGCAACAATCAAAAGTATGGCTGCCGAATTGGCTAAAGGTCTAAAAACACCAGAAGACTTAAACCAAATGACAGCAGTCTTTAAAAAATTCATGATTGAAACTGCACTCAATACTGAACTTTCAGACCATCTCGGTTATGAAAAGCATCAGCCCAAGAAAGGCTCAAATAGCCGTAATGGGTTTAGTTCTAAAACCATTACAACTCAAGATGGACAACTGGCTTTAGATATTCCCCGTGATCGAGAAGGTTCATTTGAGCCACAAATTATAAAAAAGCACCAAACACGCATCACCAGTATGGATGACCAAATCCTCTCACTGTATGCAAAAGGAATGACTAATAGGGAAATTGTAGCCTTCTTCAAAGAAATGTACGATGCCGATGTGTCAGCATCTCTCATCAGCAAAGTTACCGATGCTGTGATTGAGCAAGTGACTGAGTGGCAAAATAGAGCCTTAGATAGCCTTTATCCTGTTGTCTATCTTGACTGTATTGTTGTCAAAGTCCGTCAGCACTCCAATGTGATTAACAAGTCCGTATACCTTGCTTTAGGCATCAATATGGATGGGCAAAAAGAATTACTGGGTATGTGGATTGCTCAGACAGAAGGTGCCAAATTCTGGCTGTCAGTCATGACAGAGCTAAAAAATCGAGGAGTACAGGACATTCTTGTTGCCTGTGTAGATGGATTAAAAGGCTTCCCTGACGCGATAGCCTCTGTTTACCCTCATACTGATATTCAACTGTGTATCGTGCATGTTGTACGCAATAGCCTGAGATTTGTAAGCTGGAAAGACTACAAAGCTGTTACGTCGGGTCTGAAAGCGATTTATCAGGCAAGTACAGAGGAAAATGCTTTAAAATCCCTAGACATCTTCTGTGATCAATGGAATCACCAGTATCCCAAAATTGGAGAATCCTGGCGGGCCAATTGGGAAAATATCCGAACGATCTTTAGCTATCCAGCCGAAATACGTCATGCAATTTATACAACAAATGCGATTGAGTCGTTGAATAGCGTAATACGCCATTCAACGAAGAAAAGGAAAATCTTTTCATCTGATGACTCAGTAAAGAAGGTCATTTACTTAGCAACATCAAATGCTGCGAAGAAATGGACGATGCCAATTCAAAATTGGCGTTTAGCAATGAATTGGTTTACGATTCAGTTCGATGATCGATTAAAAGATCATTTATAAAAAATGGAACTTACACAAAATAATTTACAGGCTC
>NZ_JAKTHZ010000027.1:0-220833 GCF_027854645.1 Acinetobacter sp. AOR41_HL
TAGGGTTTGTTGACATTTACTGTTCATAATTAACCCTATAAAGGTAGCCATAAAAATATACAGGCTAAAGCAACAGAACTTTGATAATTTCTTTTGAGCTTGTCATATCGAGTAGCTATTCCTCTAAATTGCTTTAATCTACAAAACATATTTTCAACTAAATGCCTGATTTTATATAAATACCAGTCCATATGGTCATTGTTCGATTGGCTATTTGTTTTCTTTGGTATATTCGCTTTAGTCCCTGTTTTCCTGATCTGTTCACGCAGTGGTTCTGAATCATAGCCTTTATCTGCACATACCACTTTTGTCTCTTTTAAATCTAATGTTGATATTAAATCAGGTGCAACTTTAACATCATGTGTGGTTCCATCGGTAATCATGAAATCAATAGGATTGCCATGTGCATCAACAATCAAATGTATTTTTGAGGAGTTTCCTCCTACACTTTTAGAAATAGATTGATTCGCTATGCCGGCAGAATGTTGATGAGCACGTACATGAGAGCCATCAATAAAAATCCACTCCATATCGGGGCATGAGGCTAGTAATTTGAATAATCTAAGAAACTTACCGCTGCTTGACCAACGATTAAAACGTTTGAAAATAGAGTTTGAATGACCAAAACAGCAAGGAATATCTCGCCACGGACAGCCTGTTCTAATTCTATAGAGAATAGCTTCAATAAAATTGCGTAAATTTGAGTTGTGGTGAATGGATAAATTACGCAGAATAACTTTCAACTTTTGCCAGTGTTGATCTGTCAGCATGGTACGAGGCATAGCGAATAGTAAAATTGGGTTTGGCGATTTGATTTTACTACTTCGCTATTTTTTTAAGCTAAAAGTGTCAACACACCCTAGTTAAATTTTACCATCATTTTTTATAGTTTATCATTTATTAAAATTTCCCTTCCACTAGGAGAGCAAAATTTAAGCTTTTGTTTGTTCTATATATTTTAAATGAATAAGAAAATAATATTCTATGAATAAGAATTCTAAGGAAGTGAAAGGTGGTTTAATCACTTTTCCCAAAATTGAGGTAAGAAATGTCATCTAGCTTTAGCAAAAAAGATAAATATGCTTTAAGTATTTCTAAAGACTAAATGAAAAATGAATCCTAAAATTCCCCCTACCATTGCAAAGCCCAGTTGTACATAAGCTTTACCATACCAAGCAAGTCTATTTAATTGATAATTTTCTTCATTCACATTAATCATCCACATATTTTTAATATCCCAACTATGGAATCCTTTTGGTCGTTCTGCAAAAAAATCAAGAATAGGTGTAAATCCTAAAATGAATAAAATGCCCAACAATGGATAGACGATACAACCAGGAAAAATAGGTTTCTTCTTTTGTTCCATGGAATCAAATATTAGGGCAATAATAACTAGTAAAGTTTCAGCTAAAGCTACTTTTTTAAAAGTTTCGAAGTCATAGCCAAGATAGAACATTAAAAACAATAAAAAAATATCAGTAAAAAAAACAGAAAATGTTAAAAATTTCCAGCTCATTTCAAACCCTTACTTGATTTTTTAGAATGCTATATAGTTGTAATAAAATCTATTGAAAATATCCTTTCAATTGACAAATACTATCAAAAAATATTTAAAAAAACATAAAGCCATTAACTTAAAAGCTAGATTTTTGATCAAACTCATACAAGCAAATTTCAGACTTGATTAAATTTATAAAATTAAAAAACTGTTTAGATTAACTCCCAGATTTATTTAGAATTTTTTTATTAACTAGCTTTTTAAATAATAGCAGGCTTATTTAAAATCTCTAAACCATAAAAAAACTCTCATATATTTTATAATCAAAGCAATAATTATAAAAGTTCATTATTTATAAAACCAACTTTATCTTAAAATTATTACGCCACAACTTTTAGAAAATTAAATATCCTCTATTCAATTTAATCTTAAATATAATCATTTACTATTGATATATGCTCTTACAGCTAACAATTCCCTACTTGTAGTTTAAGCTGCTTCTTGGCAAGGTATGTGCCAGTAAAACATTAGGAATTTGTTCACATATGGCGAGTCCAGCACAAATCATTCGACATAAATTTCTCAATACATTCTTTTCACGCCATTCACTCTGGTTCTTGTGTATTTTTACGGCACTTAGTATCACGTGGTTTAGAACCGTATATACCCCTCATAGTATCTATTATTTTATTTCAGATACTCTACTCAATGGTTTATGGGTCGTTACTGGTGCATTAAGCTTATTGGGTTTATATGACGTCTTACAAAATAGACACTCTATCTTAAGAAATTACCCAATTATGGGTCATTTTCGTTTTTTATTTGAAGATATACGTCCTGAAATTCGTCAATACTTTATTGAAGCCGATCAAGATGCTCTACCTTTCTCGCGTATGCAAAGAAGCTTAGTTTATCAACGTGCAAAAAATGAAAATGCCGATAAACCTTTCGGGTCAATCATAGATGTCTATCAACAAGATTATCGCTTTATTGTTCACTCAATTAGTCCATGCCCACCAGCAGATCCTAAGAGTTTTCGTATTCAAATTGGTAATGCACAATGCCTTCAACCCTATAGTGCATCTATTATGAATATCTCTGCCATGAGCTTTGGTAGTTTAAGTGCAAATGCAATACGTGCATTAAATAAAGGTGCACAGTTGGGTGGGTTTTATCATGACACTGGTGAAGGAAGTCTCAGCCCTTATCATTTAGAAAATGGTGGTGATATTGTCTGGCAAATTGCCAGTGGCTATTTTGGTTGTCGAACTTTAGATGGAAAATTTGACGAACAAAAGTTTGCTAAACAGTCTCAATTGCCACAAATCAAAATGATTGAGTTAAAGCTTTCACAAGGTGCTAAACCCGGGCATGGCGGTATTTTACCTAAGCATAAAATTACTGCTGAAATTGCCGAAATTCGTGGTGTTTCACGTGATCATGACTGTATTTCACCAGCAAAACATTCTAGCTTCTCTACACCAATTGAAATGATGCACTTTTTGCAAAAGTTACGCACTTTATCTGGCGGCAAACCTGTTGGTTTTAAACTATGTATTGGGCAACCTTGGCAGTTTATGAGTATTGTAAAAGCAATGCTTGAAACAAAAATTGTGCCTGATTTTATTGTGGTAGACGGTTCTGAAGGTGGTACTGGTGCAGCACCAATTGAGTTTAGTGACTATATCGGTACTCCTTTACGTGAAGGCTTACGTTTTGTACACAACACGCTTATAGGTGCTGGACTAAGAGACCAAGTTAAAATTGGTGCAAGCGGTAAAATTATTAGCGCATTTGATATTGCTAGTACTTTTGCATTAGGTGCAGATTGGGTTAACTCAGCACGCGGTTTTATGTTTGCAGTTGGATGTATTCAAGCGCAAAGTTGTCATACCAACCAATGTCCTGTAGGTGTAGCAACCCAAGATAAAGACCGTCAAAAAGCACTCCATGTACCTACCAAAGCAGAGCGCGTATTTAATTTCCATAAAAATACATTACATGCTTTATCAGAAATGATTGCTGCTGCCGGTTTACGTCATCCTTCAGATATTAAAGCCCATCATTTGGCTCAACGAGTCAATGACCGTGAAATCAAGAACTATGCTCAATTACATTTCTTCTTGAAAGAAGGAGAACTTTTACAATCTGAACTAAAAAATGATGATGATAATTTTTATTATCGTATGTGGAATATGGCTGATGCCAATCATTTTTAATTCATACTAACTTAATAATTTGAGCATCATATTTAAAATGTGATGCTCTCTCATATTTTAAATTTATATATGATTTTTGCTTTAAATAGCCTCTTCTTTTAGTTTGTATTTAATATATTTTTCACCTACTATAAAAGTATAAATAATATACACGCTTTAATTTTATTAAATAAATATCCTCAAACTGTAATAACAAGAAGGTATTCACTCATGTTTAAAAAAACATTCATTCCCACTTTTATTGCTCTTGCTGTAGGGTTAAGTAGCTATACATCGGCTTGTACACGTGCGGTATATTTAGGCAACAATCAACATATTATTACAGCTCGTTCAATGGACTGGAAAGTTGATACTGGCACAAATTTATGGATTTTACCGAGTGGTGTTGCTCGTGATGGAAGTGCAGGACCAAATTCAATTAAATGGACTTCTAAATATGGCAGCGTTATTGCAACAGGTTATGAAGTCTCTACGACCGACGGAATGAATGAAGCTGGTTTAGTCGCTAATGTTTTATGGTTAGTCGAATCTCAGTATCCAGATGTAAAAAATTCTAATAAACCATTATTAAGTATCGCAGCTTGGGCACAGTATGTACTCGATAATTTCGCCACCGTTGATGAAGCCGTTAAAGCTCTTGAGAATGAACCCTATACAATCGTAACAGACAGTGTTCCTGGCGAATCAAGACTCACAACACTTCATTTGTCTATTTCCGATAAAACAGGTGATAGTGCAATCATTGAATATATTGGCGGGAAACAAGTGATTCATCACAGCCGAAGTTATCAAATCATGACTAACTCCCCTACATTTGATAAACAGCTTGCACTTGCTGAATATTGGAAACAAATCGGCGGTACCGTTATGCTTCCGGGTACTAACCGTGCTTCTGACCGTTTTGCACGAGCATCATTTTATATTAATGCAATTCCAAAAAATGATGATATGAAACAAGCGCAGGCTTCTGTATTTAGCGTTATTCGAAATGCCTCTGTTCCATATGGATTAAATACACAAGAAGAGCCTAATATTTCATCGACCCGTTGGAGAACTGTTGCAGACCATAAACAGATGCTTTATTTTTTTGAATCCGCTTTATCACCCAATGTATTTTGGGTGGACTTGAAGAAAATAAATTTTAAAGATGGTAAAACCCGTAGACTGGATCTCGGTCCCGAGCAGAGCCATATCTATGCTGGAGATGCGACTTCTGATTTTAAAATTGCAAAACCATTTGCTTTTTTAAGCCCAAAAACTCTTTAATAAAGGGTAAAATTTATCACCTATAAGATAAATAATATCTGCTTTCTTGGAATTACATTATGAAAAAAGCCCTATTTTTATTAGGTACTTGTTTACTTACAACAGCTTGTAGCACGACCTCATATAAATCTACTACCACGACAGCAACATCTGAGCTAAAAACAGCGGGTCAGCTCAATTGCCTACCCACAGAACTTTGTCCAAGCTTACTTGTTAAATGGAATGAGAAACAGAAAAACCAAGTCCGTGTAGATGTACATTTAAGCAGTAGTTATAACTTCTATGATATTAATTCATTAGTATTTGATATTGATGGAAAACAATTTAGCTATAACCCAGCTCAAGCCACTGAGAAAACTACTGTTAGCAGATTTGTTCCTAAACACTCGACCACGTACTTTATTATTCCAAGTCAGTTCTTACAGGAATTTAAAAATGCAAAAAACATTAACGTGTTAGTTAAGACTGATAAAGGTATTATTGAGCGGAATATGTATTCACCGCAGAAACAATCTTCAGTGTATAAAAATTTCGTAGAACTTTATCAAAGCTTAAAATAATCATCTGATTTGATTAACTGATGCACTCAATCTATTTACTAGAATGAGTGCATTATTTTTTTAATAATAAAAATGCTTTGGCTTAGCATGTAAAAAGGCTGGAATTAAACCAGTTAAAGCTGCACGTATATCTGCACGTTCATTAATTAATTGATGAGACCCCTCTTCAAGCATTAACAAGGTTTGAAGTCTAAACTTCCGTCGAATGAACTCAATGTTATAGCGCCAGTCTACCGTTTGATCTAATGCCCCTTGTGCTAACCAAACAGGAATACGACAAGCTGGACGCTCTTCCATTTCTTGCATCCATTTTGACATTGCTAAAATCCAATCCATCCCCATCATGCGTGGTTGTAATGGATCTTTTAAACGAACAAAACGTAAAAATTCAGGATTATGATTGTTGCGCCTAAAGTGTCTTGGTACTTGGCGTTTAATACGACGAATAATGCCGAGTCCCACTGGGTTATGCCACCATGCTGTTTTAGCTGGTCGAATTAAAGGTGAAAGTAACAGAACTCTATCAACAATTGGATCTTGTCTTTTTTCAGCATACTCGAGCAAGTGATGCATCCAAATTGCTCCACCCGTGCTTTGGCCGATACCCACCCACGGTTTTGGTAACTGATCTGCATGTTTGACATACTGATAAACAGCCATTAGAACTTGCTGGTAATGATCAAAATTTTGAATACTTGCAGGTGAACCATTACTTAAACCATGACCAGGTAAATCATAAGTAATTACACTGAAGCCTTGTTCAAGAATTTCACGGATAATAGGTTGATAAATCCCGCTATGTTCAAGATAGCCATGCAACAAACATACAGTCCCCTGTACTTTGTCTAATTTAGGCTTAAAAACTTGGACATGCAGACGAAATAAAGGCATTTGAACATAGCCTTGCCAATGGTCACAGTCGAGTAAATGCAAACCGTATAATTTGCGGTATGCTAAAAGTTCACGAGAAGGCTCTTCTAATGTATTTAAATTGAGTGGACTTAAAACTTGTGGAGTGAGATCACGGTTAGGTACCGGTAAATCTAATTGTTTTAATACGGCAGGATTGAGAAATGGAATCTCAGACATTAAGGCACCTCTCGACAATCACTTGAACCAAATAACATGTCACGAATTGTCGCAAGTAATTCATAATTTGCACGACGACTATGATCGTAGTTTTGTATACTCGGTTGCCAACGTGTAAGCGGTGTTGGCATAGGGGCAATAACTGGAATCGTTTCGATACCATTCAGAGCAAATAAACGGCGCGTACGCGGCATATGATATTCATCTGTAACTAACATTACTGTAGGCGCACCGCCTTTCTTTTGAAGCAGTAATGAACTAAAACGAGTATTTTCACAAGTATTCATACTTCTTTGTTCTAATAATTTTGCATCGACACCACGTTTTTTTAACCATGCTTGCATATATGGTGCTTCAACACCACTTAATACAATTGGTAGATGGTTTTGCTTTTCAACTTCTAACGTTTTCTCTAGTCTTAAGCGGGTATAGCTATTAACTACAATATCTTTGCCATTTTTATCTAAAGTTAAACCGCCACCTAGTACTACAATAGCATACGGTTCTGTTAACTTTTTAGGTTGAGTTGGCAGAGGATTTTTACGGACATATTCAACTTTTTGCTCAGGCTCACTTACCGCTTTTTGATGTTCAGGTACTACAGGTTTTCTTGCTAAAAACTCGGTATATTGTTCAGTAAGAGCCTTGTTTTCAGAACTGTTAATAAAAAGCGCTTCATCAATAGGGCTACTTGTTTCATCAGCTGCATCAATTTCTGAGTTTTTCGCGACTAATGGAACACTTACAGCTGAAGTTTCTTCCTCTTCTTCCATCTCTTGTTCTTTTTCTTCTAAAAGAATAATTTGCTGCAAAGCTTTATAGTTTTCTTGTATGTAGCCCAAGTCTGCTGTCTTTTTTTCACGTATAGCATCTTCGGTAAGCTTTAAATAAGCCTGACGAGCAATCCATAAGTTTGAACCAGGCTCTAAGTTATCATGTTCACTTAATGCAGCTTTTCGCTGGCTTTCCGCTGCCACTTCATTCACATCTACTGGAACAAAATAGTTAAGTCCAGCTACAATAAGTTTTGAATAAAATGGCGAATATAGAAAAACCACGAAACAGCCCAATAGTACAAATAGTACAGTAACTACTTGTACAAAACGTACCATCAAGTGTACTTTTGGCATAGAACTATTCCGTATGATTTTCAATTAAACCTAAACTGTTATAAAGCACAGGTTCTGGTTCTAACATAACATGGAAACGCTGATCAACATCGTGTTGTACAGCTTGATAGGTTTTCTTTACATCAGCAAGAGATGCATTGGCATAATTCACCAAAACCAAGGCTTGTTTATGAAACATCCCCACCACACCAAGTTGTTTACCTTTCCAACCTGCTTGATCAATTAACCAACCCGCTGCAATTTTAACGTTACCGTTGGCTTGAGGATAATGTGGAATTGTTGAAAATTGTGTGATTAAGCGGTCAAATTCTTGAGCACTTACAATCGGGTTTTTAAAGAAGCTTCCTACATTTGGATATTCTTTTGGATCAGGTAATTTACTTTGACGAATACGGATGACCTGATTTTGTAAATTTTCAGCAGTGAGATTGTCTCCAACTGCTTCCTTTAAATCACCATAATTCAACTTTAAATGAGGTTGCTTGAGTAATTTAAAGGTGACATGCGTGATGATGTAACGCGTCGGATCATCTTTAAAAATGCTATGTCTATAAGAAAAATGACAGTCGGCCGCTAAAATTGATTGTGTCTCTCCAAGTTTACGGTCATAGACCTGTACTGACTCAATAAACTCACCAACTTCAACGCCATAGGCACCAATGTTTTGTACTGGTGAAGCACCCACTAAGCCAGGAATAAGGGCTAAATTTTGTAAACCAAACCAGTTCTGCTGTGTACTATATAAAACAAAATCGTGCCAAACCTGTCCTGCACCTACTTTGATACGAACAAAATTCTGATCTTCAGATAAAACCTCTATACCTTGAATATCAAGGTGAATGACTAACGCATTAATTTGCTGTGGCAGCAACATATTACTACCGCCAGATAAAACAAGTACATTTAGCTCATGCTGTTTAGCAAAATCCAAAGCTTCTTTAATATCTTCAACAGACGTAATCTTAGTATAATGAGAAGCTGTTACATCTAAACTTAAAGTATTGAATGGCTTAAGCTGTACTTGATTTTGAATTTGCATTGTATTGATAAACCTATTCTTAAACTTTCAATTGTTTTTTCAAAACATTAATCCATGCGAGAGTACTCGATTCACATTGGTCAAGTACACGCTCGAAGCCGTCATCACCACCATAGTAAGGATCAGGCAAAGCTTGCTTTGGATATTGGGGATCATGTTCACTCATTAATGCGACTTTTGCTCGAATTCGATGGCTACCAAACTGAAAGATAGCGTTTTGCAATAAATCATGAATATCTTCAAAGTTTTGATGGTCCATTGCCAAAATCAAATCAAAATCTAAAAAATCTTGAGTTGAAAGTTGTCTAGCACGTAAAGATGACAAGTCATAGCCTCTTTTCTTAGCATGCTTTTGGCTACGCTGATCAGGGGCTTTATTTGGGTGATAATTACTCGTTCCAGCCGAATCAACGATTACATTGAGTTGATGCTTATCACAATAATGTCTGAAAACCATTTCAGCGGTGGGAGAACGGCAAATATTTCCTAAACAGACACATAAAACCTTATATTGTGTTTCCATTAGAAATTAGTTCCAAACATTTGAATTACATAGAAATAAACAGGTTACTTGCAAAGTTACTGCAAAATGCTAACAAACTATAAATCTGGCCAAGTCTGTATTGATCCTGATGACCTGTTGCATTTTGTCAAAACTCACTTGTGTTGAAAAGGAAAATAATGTTTATCAATAGATTAAAAGTTGATAAATCAGTCGATAAACTAGCTAATTTTGTCTTTTTATTTTAAATAGTGGTATCAAAAATATTTTGAGCAAAGCCCGCTCAATTATAAAAGCCCTACTTAAAGGGCTTTAAACAAATCATTTTGCTGAAGTCATTAACTCAATCATTTGTTTTGTTGGACTTAAGCTACCTAATTGCCACTGTTCAGGTGGATATTCATCAATTCTTATCCAAACATGTTCTCGAAAAGCAGGATTACCCTTACCCTCTATTTCTACAAATAAGTCTGTTATCCGTTTAAAAAGTTCGGCCTTACTGTCTTTATCGAGTAAACCTTCTATAGTTTGTATATTTATAAATGGCATAATGCTACCTGAATTAATGCTAGGTCTAAATTATAGACCCATCCTAATTGGAGCTTCCTCTAATGTCAAATCAAATTATTCCAGACCATAAATTTCCCGTAGATGTATGTGGAATCTTTAAAATTACTGAAATAATGAATGACAGATGGACAATCCTCTTGTTAAGAGAAGCTTTCTATGGAGTAACAAAATTCAATGCTTTTTTAGTAAATACAGGAATATCAAAACAAATTTTATCTAATCGTCTCAAACATCTTATTGAATTAGAAATATTTGAGTTATCAATTTATAAAGAAATAGGTGTAAGGGAACGTAAAGAATATTTACTTACCAAAAAAGGTAAAAGCCTAAATATTGTTTTGCTTGCTATGCTTGAATCTGGCGGTAATTTTATTGAAGCAGATCGGGATGTCGTTAAAGTTTTTAAGAAAAATTCAGATGATGAACTCAAATTAAAACTTGTTGATTCATCTGACCAAGTTATAGATTTTAATCATTTGGAACTGAAACTAACTCATCGTAGCCATAAGAAATAAATTTTTGTATGCCCCCCTCTTTTATGTTTAAGCCTAAATGAAAGATATTTATAGATAATATAAAAAAAGCCTACTCTTTCAAGTAGGCTTCCCCTTATGACTTTGCGCTGATCATTAAGGTTTATTGTTGTTTAAGGCAACATCTCAATTTTACAGAAATACTTAACAATTAAAACCCTACCAATAGCTAATAATCATTATTTAGTGGAAAAACTCTTCAGTAGTTTTTACCTTAGCAAAAGCATTGTTTAAAACTTGGTTATGATGATCAATTATGTGCTGCGCATCTAAAACCGTAGAATCAGATGTTGTATGGGCATCAGAGATTAAAGTTACTTTGTATCCAAACTCTGAAGCAGCTCTAATAGTCGTATCTATACAATATTCCGTTTTCATCCCAGTCACTATAATTTCATCAATATCAAGTTTCTCTAATAGTTCTTTTAAGACAGTATGCTTGAAACTGCTCGGATATGTTTTCTCAATGACAATATCTTTATCTGGATTGCAAGATAACTCTGTTATCAACTGAGTATTTAGGCTATCGGGATCTAAAGGCGTATCTTTTTCGCCAATATGACGGACAAAAATAATTGGCTTGTTATTGGAACGGTGATAATTAATCAAATTAAGAATATTTGAAAGTACAAATTGATGGTTATATGGCGTCGTCTTTGCTTTGAATAGTCCATTTTGCGTATCAATGATGAGTAAAACTGATTTTGAGTTATAACTTTGGTCCATAATCTTTCTCTTAAAAAAGCCAATAATGAGCAGAGAAAAATAAACCCAGCCATTATTGGCTGGGTTGGGGTATCTTATTAAGTCGCTCTAATAAAAAATCACACGCAGCCTTTTTTAAAGGTCGTGGTGGTGGTATTGATTTTTTTTGGTAAACAGTTCATGAATTAAACTTGCTCATCATTAAAGCGTATTTAAACATAGCATAATTTTTTCTTAAAACACAAAATTTTGTCTTTTAAGTTATTGATCGTTTTAGTCAAACCTTATTTAATACAGGAAAATTATTTATTTTTGAATAATTTATCAGTCATATTTTTATCAATTTTGCTACGATGCCCATTTTGAAAGTATCGATCGACATGACATAGCTTTGTTTTGGTATCACAAAACACACCATTTGAGAATGTAAATGCTGAAGTATCAAAATCGCCTTGAGAGAAAGCCTTATTCGCTTTATAAGGACCTAAATATTTAGCTGTAAGTTTTTTAGAGACGCCTTTTTTGTCCGCACAAATGTATTTATCACAAATGACACCCTTTTGAGGTGAATATACACCAGAGTTAGTTTTCGCCATCGCTGCAGAGCTAAGCATGAAGCAAGTACTTCCAATAACACCAAGTAAAATTTTAGAAATTTTCATTTTTAGAACCGAATAAAATTATAAATTGTTAAGACATTATATAAAACTACTAGCCTGCTCGAAAATCTACACAAGGCCACAAATAACAAAAAGCCCACGGTTCAATGGCCTTTTAAATAACTTGTACATCTGCTATATACCCCACTTCTAGCAAATACAAACAGTGCTCACCTCATACAACCCTCAACATAATTGCCTCAGAACTACTTTATTTTAAAGCGTCTTATGCTAAGTTACTTAAAGATTAAATAGAACCGTTCAACAATAATTTTCAACAATAAGGAAATAATGTATATGAGCCATTTTCAATTTCAAACTGTTCCAAATATCATCTCTGGCTTAGGCTCTATACAAGAATTACAGAATGTTTTGTCTTCAAAATCTTACCGTAAGTTATTGCTAGTCACAGATGCTGGTATGGTTAAAAACCAATTACACCGTCCCATCCTGCAAATTTTAGATACCCTCAATATTGAATATGTCATTTATGCAGATGTGCAGGCTGATCCGCCAGAACAAGTCGTTTTAAATGCGGCCAATTATGCAAAACAGCAAAATGTAGATGTCATTATTGGTTTTGGAGGTGGCAGCTCTTTGGATGTGGCAAAAGTAATCGCTTTGCTCGCACATCCTGATCAAACTCAAAGTTTGCAAGAGATGTATGGCGTAAACCAAGTAACCACCACTCGCCTACCACTTATTTTGATTCCTACTACTGCGGGCACAGGTTCAGAAGTAACGCCTATCTCAATTGTAACTACTGGCGAGGCAACAAAAATGGGGATTGTTTCCCCAGTACTATATGCTGATACAGCAATTCTTGACGCAACTTTTACTCAAAACCTTCCAGCACATATTACCGCTGCAACTGGTATCGATGCTATGGTCCATGCCATTGAGGCATATACTTCTAAACACAAAAAAAATGTTTATACCGATATTTTAGCCAAACATGCACTGAAATTATTGAACCATAATTTACCGAAAGTTCTTAAAGATGGTAATGATTTAGAATCACGCCAGAACATGCTGTTCGGCTCAATGCTTGCAGGTCAGGCATTTGCTAACTCACCTGTTGCAGCTGTGCATGCTCTAGCTTACCCACTGGGTGGACATTTTCATTTATCGCATGGACATACCAATGCTTTAGTGCTGGTTGAAGTTTTAAAATTTAATGCGCCGAATACAAAAAAATACTATGCAGAACTTATGCAATGGCTAGATCCATATAGTAATGGCAGCACCGATGGGTTATGTGATCTATTTATTGACCATATGCAAAATCACTTAGACCGTAGCGGTTTGACTTTAAAACTTAGTGATTTGGGTATTGAAGAGTCTAGCTTACCAAGACTTGCTCAAGATGCCATGTTGCAAACCCGCTTACTACAAAACAACCCACGTGATATGACAGAAGCCGCTGCTTTAGCAATTTATCAGGCGATTTATTAATGACTAAACCCGTTTTAAAAACCCGTGATCAATTTAAGTTCTTTTTAGATATTCAAACTCGTTGGGCCGATAATGATATTTACGGTCATGTAAATAATGTGACTTACTATAGCTACTTCGATACGGCTGCCAATGCTTTACTCATTCAAAAAACAGGTTTTGATATTCATGAAGCAAAATCAATTGGTTTAGTCGTCGACTCAGCTTGTAGCTTTTTTCAAGAGTTATCATTTCCAGAAGTTATTCAAGTAGGTGTTGCGATTGGTAAAATTGGTACAACATCTTTACGCTATGAATTGGCAATCTTTAAACAAGGTCAAGACCAAGCGTCAGCTCAAGGACATTTTGTGCATGTGTTTGTTGATCGCGAAACACGCAAGACTGTGCCAATTTCCGAGTCAGTTCGTGAAGTTTTAGATAATTTTTTATTATAAAAAGATGAGGCAAAAAGAAAATAATTTGCTCTTTTTGCCTCGTCTTAACTTACATCATTGCAGGATCACTAAAAGAGTCTTCTCCCGTTTCGACTCGGCCAGCAAAACGTCGGTAATAATATGGATCACTTTGATTAGTTACTTCAAAATCATACCAATGCCCAACATCAGCCAACGACCAATGTTGCTTAACAACATGTCCCGCTTTTACGGTCAGTTGTAATGGCGCATCTTGTCGATATGCACAAGGTTTTACCGTTAATATTGTATCCTTGGTTCCTTCATTCATAAGTTCGACATACACATCACCATTCGCGATGTCATAGCACACTCGAATTTCAGGTTTAACGCCACTATCGATAATACGTTGAGTATCCCCTTTAAAATGACGATGGTAGCCATTTGGACCAAGTACCCATAGGTCATAACGGCCTAAGTTATCTTTTAAAGCATCCCATTCATCATCTAGTGTTTTATTCGGCTCGACGATATATCGCTTTGGAATACGGTCTAAGTTAAGTTTGTCATAAACATGAAAAACCGCTGCTTGCGTACCTGTATTGGAAAAAATTAATTGCACTTTGCCATCAGTGCTACAACGTGCACTGGTATGCAACTCATAAGGTAGCGCACGCGACAGACGTATGCCACTTTGCTGAATTGGTAATTTAATGTCAGTTGGTACGGGAACAGCTGGCAAAGCTTCTTGATTTTCCCTTAGTGCATCTGCCTGCACACGGGTTTGCTTACCATTAAGCTGCGGTAAAACATCTGCATTTGGTGTTTTAAAGTTAAATGCACTGGTCAAATCACCACACACTGCACGGCGGTATGGACTGATATTCGGTTCTTTTACACCAAAACGTTTTTCTAAGAACATGAGCACGGACGTATGGTCAAACACTTGCGAGTTTACCCAACCCCCACGGCTCCATGGAGAAATCACATATAAAGGAACACGCGGGCCCGGACCATAAACACGTCCATCAGGTGTAGGCTGAGAATGGCTTCCTTCAGGCGCAGCATGATCAAAATATTCATCCTGCATATCAGCACTACTTAATGTTGATTTACCAGCATATTGTCCATTTGCAAGTCGTGATGGAGCAGATGGTGATGGCATATGGTCAAAGTAACCATCATTTTCATCGAAGTTAATAAGTAGTGCTGTTTTACTCCACACCTCTGGTACAGCAGTTAAAGCATCAATAATTTCTTGAATAAACCATGCCCCTTGAACTGGGCTTGAAGGGTCCGGATGTTCACAGTAAATTGATGGCGCATTAATCCAAGAAACTTGAGGTAGCTTCCCTTCACGAATGTCTCTTTTAAAAGCGTCAAGATACTCTTCTGGTTTATTGCCCGGTAGCGTATTGGCAATGCCTTTATATAGTGGATTTTTGGCATTATCAGTAGCCGCATCATAGGCTTTATACGGTAGTTTTTGACCCGTATCGGCATACGGTTTATTCGGCTCTCCACCGCTTGAAACGGGATAACCGGATGCAATGTTGGCCTTTCTAAAAGAACGGAACGCACCCAACATATTATCGCCCCATTCATCCGGCATATTCTGATAACAAATCCAGCTAACACCTGCTTCTTCCAAGCGTTCAGCATAGGTTTTCCAAGTGTAACCACGGTCTGCCGTAGCGGGATTACCATCAATCCAGTCCCATTCGTTATTTACAAATGAACGCTTAGTCGGTGTTGCCCCATTGGTACCGGTTAAATGAAAAGATCGGTTCGCATCTGTTCCAGTGTGCATGGAACAATGGTAGGCATCACAAATCGTAAAGGCATTGGCAAGTGCAAACTGATATGGAATTTCTTTTTCTTTAAAATAGCCCATGGATATATCAGTTTTATGGGTTGGCCAGTTCGCCATACGGCCATTGTCCCAAGCCAACTGACTATCATTCCACGTATGCGGCGTACCATCTGCGCGCTGTGCATTATTGGCTGTACCGTCTAAATGAAAAGGCGTTAAAACTTGCCCATTGCGTCTAAGCTGCTCCCAAACCTTACGACCATTTGGCAAAGGAATTGTAAAGCGGTCAGCAAAACCTCGAACGCCTTTTAACGTACCAAAGTAATGATCAAAAGATCGGTTTTCCTGCATCAAAATAATAACGTGCTCAATATCTTGAATGGTGCCCGTTTTATTATTTGCAGGAATTGCTAGAGCCTTTTGAATACTTGATGGGAAAGCCGCCAACGCTGCAGCACCAAAGCCCATATTTAAAGAGTAATTTAAAAATTTACGACGTGTAATCATGATCAAATTCTTTTTATTATTTAAGTTTATGGAGCACAGCGCATTACAGGCTTTTTACCTGTGTCTGGTGTATTCGAATTATCATTTGCAGAGTCGTTACAACCACTCAGTAAGATTGCACCGATGAGTAAGAAATATGAATATTTAAAGGAAGTTATTCCTGTACATTGCCTTTTCATGCCGATATATAGTCCATATTAAAATCTAAAATGGCTAACATAGAAAAGTACAATGACAGTGGCGTGACCTGAATATTTCAATCCAGTGAAAAATATGAAAATTCTATTATTTACATATTTTTCACCAAATCAAAACTCAATTGGAATTAAGGCTTTAATTGAATATTTTGTAACTCACCATCAAAAGTCTCTATAAGGCTTTTAATAACGGGTTGTTGCTGTAATAGCTCTGTCGCTCTATGGAAAGCTTTTTCTTTACGAATGCTTTGCATAACATAAGGTGTAGATGTATGAAGTGCACCATATTCAACTGTAAACTGTGTATCTGCCCATTTTTGCTTTAAAGCATCAATTAGGCCTTGCTGTAATTGGGTTAACATATTTTCATATTCTTGAGGAATATGGAAAATCGTGTTGCCTCCAATTTCACCAGTCATCACACCGTGTTGAGCAAGTTCTTGAACGGCTGGGGAAAGGTGACTATTTCTAAACCAATATTCCCACTTTTCAAGTGTCCACTCGCCTTCTAAAACTTGAGCAGAAAGCTTCAAAATATCCTGAGGCATCAATTGCGCGTTATCAGTTGCACTAGACTCTTTGATAACTGTAGCAGTTTCAACAACCACTTCGGCTTGCACCAATGTTTGCTGCTCAATAACAGGTTCAGAAACCAAATCATGAGTTATAGGCACATCTTGACCCAGAGAAAATTCAGTATCAGATGTTTCAAACAAACCTTGCGACTCAGCAGTAAATGTTGGCTCAGGTTCAGTTTGCTTGGCTTGGGTTTCAGCCTGAACATGTACTGCCTTTTGTTCTGGTACCGGAATAAAATCTTCCTCTAGAACACTAATCGTTTCTTGAACAGGTACTGACTCAAGCCCAATCAGCTCATGATGATTTGGGTCAAATACCATTAAATCCTGATTAGACTGCGGTTCAGGTTCAGGTTCAGGTTCAGGTTCAGGTTCAGGTTCAGGTTCAGGTTCAGGTTCAGGTTCAGGTTCAGGTTCAGGTTCAGGTTCAGGTTCAACCATAGCGGGTTGGCTAATAACTTCAACAGGCTGAACAGCACTCACAGGAGTAATCTCTTGAGCTATTGGCTGAGCTTGCGAATTTAAACCTATTTCTGCTTGCCCATTTTGTTGAACAGGCTCTGAAACTAAAATTTCATTTGGTGCTAAAGGACGGAAAGCCAATAAGCGTAAAATGCACATTTCGAAACCTTGCTCTTGCGTTACGGCAAGTTGCAAGTCTGAACGGCCTTTACATGCGATTTGGTAGTAAAGCTGCAAATCTTGAGCAGAAATTAACTTAGAAAGTTGAAGAATTTTGGCATTAATTTCTTCACTATACTTTAAGCCAAGCTCTGGTAAATACTGTAATAAAGCTAACTCATGTAATGTTGAAATGAGCTGATCAAGCACTAACGATACATCTAAGGCTTGATATCTAAATTGGAGTAATAACTGACTTACTTTTTCACGTTGGTTTTGATGAACCGCTAAAATCAAATCATAAATGATCGTACGGTCAATCAAGCCAAGCATTTCTTTCACATCTTGGTGATGTATAGAACCCTGGCCATAAGCTATGGCTTGGTCAGTTAATGATAGCGCATCACGCAGTGAACCCTGAGCAGATTCAGCAATTTGCCAAATTGCATCTTGATCAGCAGTAATCTGTTCTTTTTCAAGAATAGCGCCAAGGTGTTTGGTAATTTCATCTACCGCTAAAGGTCGTAAAGTAAATTGTAAACAACGTGAAATAACCGTAATTGGTAGCTTTTGCGGATCAGTCGTTGCAAACAGAAACTTAACGTGTTCTGGTGGTTCTTCTAGTGTTTTTAATAAGGCATTAAAAGAATGCGTAGAAAGCATATGTACTTCGTCAATCAGGTAAACTTTAAAACGACCTTGCGTTGGCGCATAAGGAACATTATCTAAAAGTTCACGCGTATCTTCTACTTTTGTTCTTGAAGCAGCATCAATTTCGATTAAGTCAATAAAACGGCCTTCATTTACCGCCTTGCAGGTTGCACAGACTTCACATGGTGTAGCAGTCACACCTGTTTCACAGTTCAAACACTTGGCTAAAATACGGGCGATTGTAGTTTTACCTACACCACGCGTTCCTGTAAATAAATAAGCATGGTGAAGACGACCGCGTTCCAATGCACTACTTAATGCACGAGAAACATGGTTTTGTCCCACTAACTCATTGAAATTACGTGGACGGTATTTTCTAGCAAGTACTTGATACATGTATGCTCCTTGTTACAGGCATAAGCATACTTTGTTTTTAAAAGAGTGTGAACGCATAAAGCTCATATCCGTACAGATAAACTGCGAACTAGCTTCTTTTCTCTACCTAAATCATTTATTCCTTTATGGATGATCATGATGTAATTCTTGATCCGTAACACCCTCATCCATAGTTTGTACCAACCCGACACCATCTTTAATTTCAGCTGAATAATTTCCTTTCTCGGTAAAAATTTGCATGATTGTATAGTGGTCTTTTTGACTTTGAGTAATAGTAAAAAAATTCTGGTTCGGATCGCCTTGGTCAAATCTACCAGTCCATCGAACAATATCCTGATCAACAGGTTCGATCTCTACAATTTTCCCTGTACGATTAATGCCATATTCCAACATCTGAAATTTAACAGTGTCCCCGACTTTTTTAAGTTCGATCACATTTGGATCATATTTAATGACCATACCTTTAGCATTTTTAAGCAAGGGAAAATTAGCTTTAGAATGCAATTGATCTTTTTCTATTTCATTAAAAACAATTTGTTGCTGAGACAACCTTTCTTTTTCTGACGGACTCAAATTCAGAATATTTTGACTCTCTATCATTTTTGCCCCAGATTGTTGCCGACTTTCTGGAGAGAACGTTAAAGCAGAAGAACTTTGCTGTGAAAAAGCAAACCAGACTAAAACTGCTAACGCCACACAAGCGATAGCAGTTCCTATTAACAACTTATTTTTCTTCATTATTTACAGCTAAAAATAGAGATTAGTTATATAGAGAAATTTTTTGTGCGTTTAGGTTAATCACACTAACCGCATCAATTTTTCCTTCTTCACCCAAACGAACACCATATTTAGGATTGTAAAGGTATGGACTAGAATAAAAATTAATATTATTGCCACCCATTGCAGTACTACCTAAGGGATGAGCAAAACCTGAACCGATATTGGTTGAGCCATTATGATATAGACCAAGATTATGCCCAACTTCATGACGCATGGCTGCAAAAGAACAACCTGCAATATCATTTGCACCAATCATGTTATATGCCGAAGCATTAATCCAAGCCCAGCCACAACCGCCATCCCCTGGTTCATTACCTTGATAATAAACACCGTCTGCCAATACACGTTTACGCTCATTTTGTACCGTCGTGTCATCTCGTCCAGTCGAGATTGCTTCTTTTAAAGTAGTAGCTGGGATTTTATAAGTTAAATAGCCCACATCTCTTAAGTAAAAACGTGCATTTGAATTTTCAGCGGTTAAGTTTGTTAAATTTACGCCTTCAATCATTCTAAGTTTTGCTGCACTTTCACCTAAAATTGAGTTTACTTCTGGGCTAGAAACCAACAACATATCAATTGTATAACTATCTACTGTCCAACCTTGAGCGGTGTAGATAAAACGGCGGTTTTCACCATTTTTAATTGCTGTCGACAAACCATTAGCAGCATTAATATAGGTGTCGGCCGATGCATTCGACACAATAACCACCTTATCTCCGACTTGAGCTTGAGCTGGTAGCTGCAAGGTCGGCTGCCAATTGGATGTAGACAGTTTTACCTTTAAAGTGGGTTGGGTCATATTCGGTAAAATTGCAGGAATTGTTGCCGTTGAATCAATCACTTTTGTTGGTGAAGAGATAAGCTGCCAATAGCCTTTGTCGCTTACATACATAAACTCATACTGATCGCCTGTTTTAAGGGTTAAGGTCGCTTGGCTATTAACATTGGTATTATTAATTTTTGCAGACCAAGTTGCAGTAGACTTGATAATAATCCTATCCCGATCATTTGCAGTGGTAGGTAAAGTGAAATTAGAAACCCAATTTCCATCTCCAAATGCAATTTCAGTAAGTGGGCTATTTACTGCGGCTAAAGATGTTCCAATTTGCTGAACATTTAGCTTCTGAGGTTTTATATATTCTGGCACCCATTTTCCTAAAGCAGAATAATATTTAAACCAATATTCAGAACCATTTTTTAATGTAAAACTGCTCGGGAATAGTAAGTTGGTTTTATCAATATCCGAACTTACACTTGCTGTAGAAACAACTTGTACGGTTGTTCCGTCACGCACATCACTTGGTAAAGCAATGGTTTGTGCCCATTTGCCATCTTGAATAAGTACTTTTTGCATGGTTGCAGTCGTTAACGGTATTAACTCATAGTTAGCCCCAGTAGTAGGACTAACCGTTGCTAGCTGAGCAATCCATTTATTTTGACTGCTATTAAAAATGAATTGATAGATATCTCCGCTATTTATCTTCAACACTTCTAACGGAATATTCGTATTAGAGGTGTCTAAATAACTACTATAAGCAGCACTAGAACGAATTGTAATTTTGTCTGAATTATTAGCATTTGTTGGTAAAGAGAGATTTTTTACCCAATTTCCATTAGCTAAAGAAAACTCTAAATCTGAATAACCCGTCGGAATTGATCCACTATTATTATTCTGATTTGGTGAGAGTACAGTTGCGGCATATACAAGTGAAGATGCAACAATTGCACCAATAATAAGTGATGTTTTTAATTTAAAATTCACAGTAGCCTCTTTTATTTGTTTTTAGATTTTCGAATAGCAGGTTAACAAACCATTTTTTTGCAGTCAATTTTCAAATCATTAAGTTTTTATTAAATTTCAATAAGATGATATTTGAATCATTTTGAAATAAAAACATGAAATTTATTAAATAATAGTTTATTTATGAGAATTAAATAACCAAATCGAATATAAAGAAAATATTAAAAAGACATTTGAGGGTAAAAAGAAAGATAAATCTCTCTTTTTACCCTTTATTTTAGTTTACTTTCTTAGGAAAACTAAACCAGACAAATACAGTTAACAGGAAGAAACAAATGGCTGAGATAGTAAGTACCCAACTATGTGCATAACTAAAAGCTTGCTGCGCAACTGCAACTAATTGCTCTCCTAAAGGTTTTTCAAGGCTAGATGCTAATTGCATAGTTTCACCAATTGAAATACTCGCTTTTTCAATTAAGTTTGACGGAAGCTCGGCTGGTAAACTAATTGAGCGACTATAAAACCAAGACAACATCAAACCAAAAATAGCGACGCCTAAACCAGCTCCAAGCTCATAGGCCATACCTTCAATCGCGCCTGCTGCACTCGCCTTTTGTGGGGGTACAGATGACATAATGGCAGCAGTTGAAGCCAGTAAGGCAATCTCAATACTAAAGCCTAAAAAGACCATACACGTCCACGCTAAAAAGTGATCAGTCGAAAAGTTAAGTTGGGCAAGTCCCCATAAACTGAGTGCACTTATTAAAATACCAACAGTAGATACAAGTCTAAGTCCCCATTTATTTAAACAGATTCCTGCTAGTGGACCACCTAAACTAATTGCGATCATAAATGGAATAATAAACATCGCTGCTTGTAAGGGAGAAAACCCATAGACAAACTGCAACTCTTGAGACAGTAGTAATTCAAAGCCAACCAAAGCAATCATAGACACAACTGCCATAACAATGCTAGTAGAAATCACCGGATGTTTAAATAATTCCAGATCAATCATTGGCGTCGTACTTCTTTTTTGGCTTCGAATGAAGTGAATTAAAGTACTTATACCCACCACAAACATCACAACAGTGAGCATTGAAAAGTTGTACATAGCCGATTTAATCGAATAGATGAGGCTTAAAATGGCTACCACTAAAACTAAAGCTTGCCCTAAGTTAATTGGCTGATCAGTTTTTTCTTGCTGTTTAGGAATTATCATTACAATCATAACCAGAACGACTAAAATAATCGGGATATTAATCAGGAATACAGCTCCCCAATGGAAATGTTCCAGCACAAACCCACCAACTAGCGGGCCAAAAGCTGCTCCACCGCCACCTACTGTAGACCAGAGACCAAGTGCAAAATTTCTCTGCTTTTCTTCGGTAAAAGCATTACGAATGCCTGATAAAGTGGCTGGAATAAGCATCGCTGCCCCTAGGCCTAAAACAGCACGTGAAGCAATTAAGGCATAGGCCGTTGGAGAAAAAGCCGCAGCTAGAGAACCAATACCAAAAACGGCAGTTCCTATAAATAATAATTTTTTAAAGCCGATACGATCACCAAGTGCACCCATCGGCAAAATTAAACCCGCCATAATCAGTGAATAGATATCAATGATCCATAAAAGCTGATTGGCAGTTAAATTTAATGCTTCACTTAAAGTCGGTGTAGCAACATGCATCACTGTTGCATCGATTGTCACAGGTAAATAAATAAGGACAATAATTGTCAGAATTAACCATTTCTTTTGCATAACATTCTTCTAATATCCAAAAATTGGACATGTGTTCAAATCATGGTTATTATATACACAATTGGACACTTGTCCAATTTTTAAATTTAATGTAGTTTGTGTCGAATTCTGTCAGGTGAAAGAAACATGGCCTATCTTAATCGCGATCAACGCAGAGAAATGATTTTGCAAGCTGCCATGCAAGTTGCTTTGGCTGAAGGTTTTACAGCCATGACGGTACGTAGAATCGCAACAGAAGCACAAACCTCAACCGGACAAGTTCATCATCATTTTTCTTCAGCATCTCATTTAAAAGCTGAAGCTTTTTTAAAGCTGATGGAACAACTTGATGAAATTGAACAAACCCTAAAAACCACTAGCCAATTTCAAAGGCTATTCATCTTATTAGGTGCAGAAAACATAGATAGACTTCAGCCCTACTTACGATTATGGAATGAAGCAGAACTCTTAATTGAACAAGATGCAGAAATACAAAAGGCCTATAACCTTGCCATGCAAAGTTGGCATGAATCTATTGTGCAAGCAATTGAACTCGGTAAGAAAGAAGGCGAATTTAAAAATATATCTAATTCAACAGACATAGCATGGCGACTCATTGCTTTTGTGTGCGGATTAGAAGGTATTTATCAACTTGGATTACAAGGTTTAGCTGAAAACGACTTTAAGCGTCATACTGAAGCGATTATTCGCCTAGAATTATTATAAATGGGAGCTGGCATTTATTAAAAAACACCAGCATTTATTGATTACATAAAATTTAGAACCAACCTTTACGCCCTTTTAAAATTTGGTCAGTGCAACGTAAGGTTTCTTGAGTCAATCCCCATAAACGATAGTCACCCGTGATTGAACCAATCTGGAAGTTATGTGTATAAGCAAAGCTAAGATCACGCTCAGGGTCACACCATGCCCCTGAACCATTGTAGCCAATATGCCCAAAGCCATTTTTAGCGCGTTTACCCATGGTAATAATACGGTGATATCCTAAACGCCAATTCATTGGTATTGGCATGACACGATCACGTGCATAACTTTGAATGGTACTCAGCTCTTTAAATACTTCTGGGCGAATGAGTTGCTGTCCATCCCATTCGCCTTTATTTGCCAGCATCGCATAAATTTTAGCAAGACTATTTGCAGTAAATGTACCATTTGCTGCTGGAATAACAGCTTGCAATCCTTCATCACTAAAGAAACTAAAATTCTTCATTCCTTTTGGAATCATAGCATCCTGAAAATCTTGCGGGTCCTGCCCAGTCCACGTAATCATTTTTTCAGAAAGTGAACTTTTGCGTGGCTGAGGTTTGTTAGGTTTTTCAGCTTGAGTAGATGCTGGTTTTTCTGGTTTCGGTTGAATAATTAAACGAGCTACCCGTTCCAACTGGCTTGCAGGCGTACCAAAATAAGCACCATCTAACTGCAACGGTTCAACGAGATATTTTTGCATGAGTTGATCTAAAGATTGACCAGTTGCTTTTTCAAGCGCACCACCAACAAGCCAACCAAATGTTAAGGCTTGATAAGCATTGCCCTGTCCGGCAATGAATCTTGGCTTGGACATAGCCATTACATCCAACATATGTCGCCAGTCGAGCATTTCCCTCGCACTTTCAATAATATTTCGAATATCAAACATACCACTTTGATGGCTCAACACATGACGCAAAGTCATTTGCTCTTTACCATTCTGAGCAAACTCAGGCCAGTAAGTCGCAATCGGTTTGTCATATTCTAAAAAACCTTCACTGACTAAAATATGTGCTAAGGTTGCAAGTACACCTTTCCCTGTAGAGTAGCAAACTGCCAAAGTATCAGGTTGCCAAGCTTCAGTTTGTGATTTTAGACCGGTGTAGATATCTACAACTTTCTGACCTCTAAAATAAACCGCTAAAGCAGCTCCACCTTGTCCTGTTCTAGCATCTTGAAGACGGCTGAACTGGTGAGCTAAATCAATAAAACGTTCATCTAAAATACCGTGATAGTTATGGGTATCGGCCAGTAAAATCTCTTTAATCACATGAAGTTCCTTGCATTTTTTGTTATTTTGCTCAAAAGCAGCCCAAACCTGTGTTCAGGCTGCTGATATTTTTATAATGCTTTTACTGTTCCTGCAACATGCGGTTTTTGCGACTTTGCATTACGAATCAAAAAGTCAGTCTTTTTGTCTGTATTGGCAGTTAAAAACTCAACTTTTGATGGTAGGAACATTGGTAGCTTAAACCAGACATCTGCTTCATAAGCATTAGGTAATTCAAGATTCGCTAGTGCTTTAGCTTTGCTCCACATACCATGTGCAATTGCTTGCTTAAAGCCAAATGCTTTTGCAGTAATGGCATGAATATGAATTAAGTTAAAATCACCAGACACTTTCGCGTAACGGCGGCCTGTGTTTTCTAAAATATCCCACTGGGCCTTTGGAACATAAACTGGTGCTTGTTCTTCTTTGGCTTTCTCACCCACTCTTTTCTCGACTTTTTGGCGAGATAAATAAGTCGTTAAGCCTTCCATCACTACTTCATTGCCAACTTTTGCCGTGGTAATAAAGTCAAACTGAACGCCTTTATCATGCGGTTTTAATTCCCCAAATTTGCATGACAAAGTTAGTTTTTCAGTTACACCAATAGGTCTAGTCTGTTTAATCTGGTTACGGATATGCACTAAACCTAAAATTGGAAATGGAAAGGCTTCAGCTGTCATCATATGCATTTGCAAGCTTTGAGAAAGTACCGCTAAATAAATTGCCGGTACAAAGCCATTATTTTGAAAGCCACATACTTCGTTATAAGCCTTGAGATGGCTCTGATCAATTTCAAGACGGTCTACCACATATTCAACTTGTGGTAAGATTTTTGGCCCCTGTGGCTTTTTAAAAATTAAGCCTTGTACTACTTTTGGATAAGCCAATGCCGCTTTTGGTAGTTGGCTAAAATGACGAGTATTCATACCTAACCTTTTATAATTTATAGATTCTTGAATAAAAAAGGGATGCACAAGCACCCCTATTTAGCTAAGAGTGCTTAAGCGCCCAACAAGCTTTGACCACACACACGTACAACGTTGCCATTTACACCTGTAGAAGCAGCTGATGCAAACCATGCAATCGTTTCTGCTACATCAACAGGTAAACCACCTTGTTGCATTGAGTTCATACGGCGACCAGCTTCACGAATCGCAAATGGAATTGCCGCAGTCATTTGAGTTTCGATAAAACCAGGTGCTACTGCGTTGATGGTAATACCATTTTTTAAGATAGGCGCAGTAAATTTAACTAGACCAATCACACCAGCTTTTGAAGCAGCATAGTTAGTTTGACCCAAGTTACCAGCAATACCACTAATTGATGATACACAAACAATACGGCCATTTGCATTTAGACCATCGTTTTCTAATAAGTAGTCATTTACACGTTCAGCAGCAGACAAGTTAATGTTAATGACCAAGTCCCAAAGCTCTGGCTTCATGTTTGCCAAAGTTTTGTCACGTGTAATACCTGCGTTATGAACAATAATATCTAAACCGCCTTGTTTTGCCGCAGCAGCTTTAATTTTTTCGCCCGCATCAGCAGCTGTAATGTCAATTGCCAATGTAGAACCACCAATATCAGCAGCTACACGGTCAAGGTCAGCTTGTTGTTGTGGTACATCTAGACAAATAACATGAGCACCGTCACGTGCCAACACGTGTGCAATTGCCTCACCAATACCACGGCTCGCACCAGTCACTAACGCAGTTTTTCCAGCAAGCGGTTTTGCCCAATCAACATCCACTACATCTGCTTTAGATACACGAATTACTTGACCAGATACATAGGCTGAACGTGGAGAAAGCAAGAAACGTAATGTTGATTCAAGATTTGCAGCAGCACCTTCATCAATATAAACAACTTGAGCAGTAATACCCTTTTTAAATTCTTTACCTACAGATTTGATAAAGCCTTCAAGTGCGCGCTGAGCAATTGCCTGTTTTACAGTTTTTGCAGTTTCAGGTGTTGTACCAATCACAATCACTCGACCAGAAGTCGCAACTTGACGTGCAATCGGATTAAAGAATTTATAAAGTTCGTTTAACTGTTCTGAGTTTTGAATACCAGATGCATCAAATACAACTGCTTTGAATTTTGATTCTTTATCGCCCGCATTGAATGGACGTAAATTTAAACCAACTTTTGCAGCTTCTTGTTGTAATGCAACATTATTGCCTACATAGCTGTCAGCATGAATATTGCTAAGTACTTGTGCAATCGCACCAGACAAAACACTTGACGGCGCTGCGCCAACCAATACTGCACCATTCACTACTGGCTGAGCACTTTCAAAACGCTCTAATACAACTGGCGATGGTAAACCCAGATTTTTAACAACGAATTTACCAATAGGAGATTGTGTAAATGCTTGGTATTGATCAGTCATGATTATTATCTCTCAAAGAAATGAATTTTCTACGACAGGCTTCATTATGTTATGAGATGGAAAGAAACAATATGAAAGCAGTCGTTCATTAGAGTTACTCCAAATCATACTTGAGTTCATCTTTTGATGTCTTGACCTGAATGCTATCTACAATGTCATTCTAGTCAATACAGGTCTATTTGAATTGTGTTAAGGTAGCTTACAAGAATATCGTTATTATGCTTGGAAAAGCCTTATGAGCAAAACAACTCAAGAAAATCCAGCAGTCGAGAATTCTGCTCAGGAAAAAGTGTCAAATACATCAAAGTCGGCTTCTAACACGGCTAAGCGTAACAGCACTACTCCTAAAGCAGCAACTAATACACCAAAAACGACACGTACTCGTTCAACGACTGCACCTGCACGTAGCCCTCGTAGTAAGAGCGCTGCTTCAGCAACCCCGTCTACATCTTCAAATGTAGCTGCAGCACCAAAAGCAACAAAAACCAAAACTTCTGTTCAACAGGATAAAACCATGAGTCAAAACACTGTTCGCCGCGTTGCAATCCTTGGTGGCAACCGTATTCCATTTGCACGTTCAAATACTGCTTACTTTAAAGCGTCTAATTCTGACATGCTGACAGCAGCATTGAATGGTTTGGTTGAGCGCTTTAACTTACAAGGTAAGCGTATTGGCGAAGTTGTTGCGGGCGCTGTTTTAAAACACAGCCGTGATTTCAACATGACTCGTGAAGTTGTATTGAGCACAGATCTTGCTCCTGAAACTCCTGCTTACGACATTCAAATTGCATGTGGTACAGGTTTACAAGCAGCATTTGTTGTTGCCAACAAAATTGCCCTTGGTCAAATCGACGTAGGTATTGCAGGTGGTGTAGATACCACTTCTGATGCGCCAATTGCTGTAGGTGATGGTTTACGTAAAGTTTTACTTGAGCTTAATGTTGCTAAAACAGGTAAAGACCGCCTTAAAGCTTTAACAAAAATTGATTTTAAAAAGCTTCTTGATGCACCAAGCAATGGTGAACCACGTACTGGCCTTTCAATGGGTGAGCACCAAGCAATCACTGCTTTAGAATGGGGTATCACTCGTGAAGCACAAGACGAACTAGCTGCAAGCAGCCATCAAAAACTTGCTGCTGCTTATGACCGCGGTTTCTTTGATGACTTAATGACTCCATTCTTAGGTCTTAACCGTGACAACAACCTACGTCCGGACAGTACAGTTGAAAAACTTGCTAAGTTAAAACCAGTTTTCGGTAAAGGCGAAACTGCAACAATGACTGCAGGTAACTCAACTCCGTTAACTGACGGTGCGTCTGTTGTATTGCTTGCTTCTGAAGAATGGGCAAAAGAAAACGGTCATGAAGTTTTAGCTTACCTTTCTTTCTCAGAAACAGCAGCTGTTGATTTCATTGGTAAGAACGGTCCTAAAGAAGGCTTATTGATGGCTCCTGCTTATGCAGTACCTCGTATGCTTAAGCGTGCTAACCTTAAACTGCAAGACTTCGATTTTTACGAAATCCATGAAGCATTTGCATCTCAAGTACTCTCTACTTTAAAAGCTTGGGAAGATGAAAAATTCTGTAAAGAACGTCTTGGCTTAGATGCACCTTTAGGTTCAATTGACCGTTCTAAATTGAACGTAAATGGTTCATCTTTAGGTGCGGGTCACCCATTTGCTGCAACTGGTGGTCGTATCTTGGCTACTGCAGCTAAATTGATTAATGAAAAAGGTTCAGGCCGCGCATTAATCTCGATCTGTACAGCAGGTGGTGAAGGTGTGGTGGCGATTGTAGAAAAATAATTTCTATTTATCGACCTAACAAAATAAGCACCCATCTGGGTGCTTATTTCATTTCAATCTATGTGAATTAATGAAGTGATGCTGCTTTAGCATTTGGGAAAAACTTATCTTCAATATGGTCATAGCACCACTGGAAAATAAAGGTATAAACCAAAATACATAAGGTTAAGCCAATATCTAAAATAAATGCATCAATCACTGTCATCTGCATCATATATGCAATCATTGGAACAGTCGCAATCAGCAAACCACCCTCAAAACCAATCGCGTGTAAAATCCGCACAGGGATCGTTCTTTCCCAATTATATTTATGCTCTACTTTTTCGAAATAGTGGTTAAAAATCATATTCCAGAAAACAGAAACCACTGCCATAAACACACCGAGTGTTCCAGTCACTTCCATCGGCATGTCAAAAATAAAACTTAATGCAATCGCAATGATGACCAACAAAATTCCTTCATAACTGATTGCATGAATGAGTCTTCTCTTGGAAATCAACATTTTTAAATACTCAATAATAACTTGGATAATGTGTATTTTATTTTTATAATTTTGATTAATCCAATTAGGTTCTTTCAATTTTTTTGACAGATGGATATTAATCAAGAACAACTTCTCATGTTCCAAGCCGTTATGGAAACAGGTTCATTTTCAGCAGCAGCACGGAAACTCGGTAAAGTCCCCTCTGCTGTGAGCATGTCGATTGCTAATTTAGAAATCGATCTGAACCTGACTTTATTTGAACGCAAAGGGCGCGAACCTACTCCTACAGCCGAAGCACGAGTGCTATATGAAAAGACGACACAACTATTGATTGAAATGAATCAATGGAAACAGCACGCACATGCATTAAGTACTGGGCTGGAACCAAATCTCACTATTGTTGTAGTGTCTGAACTGTTACATACCAATTGGACCGACTATGTTTGTCTACTAGAAAGTCGCTTTCCCGATCTACAAATTAATATTGTGTCTGCCCCTCAAGAAGATGCACTTCAAATGTTATTAGATGGCTCTGCCCAACTGGCCCTTATGTTTGAACGTGAGCATTTAGACAATAGAGAACAGTTTGTTGAACTCAAACGTGAAGCCTTAATTCCTGTTATTTCAAAAACCCATCCGCTCGCAAGCCAAGAGCATGTTTCTTATGAGCAGATTTTGGGTACGAGACAAATTGTGGTAGCAAGTCGAGATGAAACCTTAAAACCCGAATTATTATTTTCAAAACATTACTGGCGTACAGACAACCATCACTCTGCGTGCTTAATGATTTTACGTAATTTAGGTTGGGGAGTACTGCCGCAAGAGATGTTTAAAGAAAACCCTGAGTTAAACAACAAGCTTAAAGCATTAGATGTATTTGATTTTACACCGCGCTTTGAATATTACGTTGATTTGGTCTGGAGTCGTGAAAGTGAACTCGGCGCCGCTGCACGGTTTTTGATTGACTATATTCGTCATAAGCGAATGCAGCAGCTTCCTTAAAATAATTTCAATTTAGATGCAGAACATAAACGTTTTTCTTTGAAACATAACAATTGATATATCGACAGTATGGATAGAGTTTGTGCTATAAAGAAAACATAAGATTTATTACTGAAGATGTTGAATATCAATGACTCATACAGCACTTGACCAATTAAAAACATTAACGACCGTTGTTGCTGACAGTAGCGACCTTGATGCTATTCGTAAATTTCGTCCCTTAGATGCTACAACGAATCCTTCATTGATTACTGCGGCAGCAGAACAACCTGAAAGTAAAGAGCTCATTGAAGATGCTTATTATCAAGCCAAAGAAGAAGGCTATAAAAATGATGAGCTGATCGAAAGAACCATTGATATTTTAACCGTAAAATTTGGTGTAGAAATTTTAAAACTGATTGAAGGCCGAGTTTCAACAGAGGTTGATGCTGCCCTTTCATACGACACTGAAGCAACCATTCAAAAAGCACATGAATTATGTGAACTTTACAAAGGTTATGGTATTGATCAGTCACGTATTCTTATTAAAATCGCGTCGACTTGGGAAGGTATTCAAGCTGCTAAAGTACTCGAAGCTGAAGGTATTGCCTGTAACCTCACTCTTCTTTTCGGTTTACACCAAGCTCAGGCATGTGCAGATGCGAAAGTGACTTTAATTTCACCATTTGTCGGCCGTATCTTAGACTGGTACAAAAAAGCTGAAGGTGTCGACGCTTACCCAATCGAGAAAGACCCAGGCGTAGTTTCAGTTAAGAAAATTTATACCTATTACAAACAGCAAAATATTCCAACTCAAGTGATGGGTGCGAGCTTCCGTAGTATCGATCAAGTGCTTGGCCTTGCAGGATGTGACTTGCTAACAATTTCGCCGGGACTACTTACTCAACTTGAGCAAGATACACGTGCTGTTAAAGCCGCACTTGATGCAACTCAAGCAAAACAAGCAGAAGCTATTGTTAGACCTGCTCAGAACGAACAAAGTTTTAAAGACGAACTCAATCATGACTTAATGGCTTTCCAACTTTTACAAGGTGGTGTTGATGGCTTTATTAAAGCGCGAGATCAATTAAGCCTTTTGTTACGTCAATCCTTTGGAATTGATGCAGAAATTAAATCTTAAAAAACTGCACTTTTCATACAAAATTACCGATTTTTGTTATCATGACAAAAATCGGTTTTTTATTGAGTTTCTCGTGTTCGGCATAACAGATCTAACAACATATATTATTGGTACACTCCTAATTGTGTTATTACCCGGACCCAATTCCCTTTATGTGATGTCAATTGCTTCACGCTATGGTATTAAAACTGGATATATGGGTGCACTTGGTATTTTTACTGGTGATCTTATTTTAATGCTATGTACCGTATTAGGTGCCGCTTCTTTATTAAAAGCATTCCCTTGGGTTTTTATTATTCTTAAACTCGTTGGTGCACTTTATCTGTCCTATTTAGGGTTTAAACTTTTACAAGGCAGTATTCAACGCTGGAAATTACGTAATCAACCACAAGCTGAAATGGCTGATTTACCTGCTTTAGATAAAATTCATCCTTATAAAACAGCCTTAAGTATTAGTTTACTTAACCCTAAAGCAATTTTATTTTTCTTATCTTTCTTTGTTCAGTTTATTAATCCAGATTACGCTTATCCAGCTTTAAGTTTTTTAATCTTAGCGGTAATTTTACAAATTATTAGTTTTAGCTATTTAACAGCGCTCATTTTCTCTGGAATTAAACTCTCAGCATTTTTTAAGCAAAATCATAAAATTGCAGCAAGCGGAATTTTCTTAGTTGGTATTTTATTTTTTGGGTTCGGTTTAAAGCTGGCCACTTCAACCATGTAAGTTACTGAGGGAATAAAGTTAAAACTTATTAGATTATTAAAATGCCAGCATGCCATCTGTTTTAACTTCATTAAGTACAAAGAATGTTCTCACCTGCCTTACTCCCGGTAAGGCAATAATTTTTTCACTATGAAATCGGTTAAAAGCAGCTAAGTCTTTAACACGAATTTTTAGAAAATAATCCACTTCTCCGGCAACCAGATAACACTCTAGAACATTCTCCAAATCACCTGCGGCTTGTTCAAAAGCTTGAAAGCTATCCGGTGTTGAACGGTCCAGCACTACCCCAACCAAAACGATGGTCTCACGCTGCACCATACTTGGATTGATCCGAGCACGAACATCTAAGATGGCTCCAATTTTAAAAAGACGTTGCGTATGATTCCAACATGACGAGGTACTAATACCAACAAGTTTTGCTAGTTCAGCATTACTTAAGCGTCCATTTTCTTGTAAACAACGCATAATTTTCAGCTCAAGCGGTGTCAAATTTTCAGCTTGTTCATCCATAAGAATAATATCCAGTATTCATTAATTTTTATGAAATGAATAATAGCATTTATAGCTATTTAAAAAATATTATTTCATTTTTACACCAAAAATAGAAAGCACCTTCTTAAAAAAAATTGTTAGATTTATCTGGCTGAAAATATAGGCAGAAACATATTAATTTTTCAGGGATTTAGAACATTTAGCCATGCAAAAGATTCTTCAAGATTTTTCTATTCCAGCCGTATTCGCGGGTTTCATTACCTTTCTAATTGGTATTAGTGTTTCGGCTATTTTAGTGATTCAGGCAGCCCAAGCTTTAAATGCTTCACCTGAACAAATCACCTCATGGTTTTGGGCTTTAGGTTTGGGTCTTGGTTTATCAGGACTCATCCTTTCTTGGAAATTTAAATACCCTGTAGCAACAGCTTGGTCTACTGCCGGTCTCGCTTTAATTATTGCAACTGGCGGTGGATATAGCATAAATGAAGCAATTGGTGCTTTTTTAGTTGTTGGTGTACTGACTGCGGTTTTAGGTTTTTCAGGAATATTTCAAAAGGCGCTTTCATATATTCCTCAAAGCTTGACCAGTGCCATGCTTGCAGGCGTTTTACTCAAATTTGGTATTTCACTTTTCGCAAGTTTGCAAAATGATTGGGCATTCGTTTTATCTTTACTCTTCATTTATATCTTTACCAAAAGATTATGGCCGCGTTATAGCATCATGTTCACAGCACTTGCTGGTGTTGTGCTCTGCCCTGTGTTTTTAGACTTTCATATGCCTACACTTCACTGGTCTTTGGCTAAACCTGTTTGGATTAGTCCTGTCTTTAGCTGGTCAGCAGTTTTAGGCTTAGCGCTACCACTGTTTGTGATTAGTATGGCTTCACAGTATTTACCCGGTATTGCCATGATTAAAAGTTATGGCTATAAACCACATGTCAATCAACTCATTGGCTGGACCGGTTTAACCCAAGTTTTGCTTGCGCCTTTTGGTTGTTATAGCGTCAATATTGCCGCGATTAGTGCGGCTGTATGCCTTGATGATCAAGTTCATCCTGGCCCAAGTAAACGCTATATTGCTGGCATAAGCTCTGGTTTTTTCTATGCATTGATGGGACTATTTGCAGCAACACTGACAAGCTTACTCATGTCCTTTCCTCATATTTTTATTGTAGCTTTAGCAGGTATTGCATTACTTGGCACCATTAGCCATAACATTGCGCTTGCCTTTGGCCCAATTGAAGACCGTGAAGCAGCACTATTTACCTTTTTATGTAGTGCTTCGGGTATCCAATTTTTCGGTATTGGTTCGGCATTTTGGGGACTAATTGTCGGTATTATTGTATTTGTAGTCCTTAAATTTAAGGTTAAAAAATAACACCTACAATAGAAACTTTGCGCTTAACCATTTAGAGCATTTCATAAACAATTAAGTGCAAAGTCTCATTAAATTAATTAATTGCGTTTTTATCCCAAAAAGCCTGTCTTATTTGTGGCATCGCATTTAAGTGGTTAATAATATGCTGCGCTTCTTCCGCTTCAATTGAAGTCGCAATTAAGGTCACTTCTATTTCAACCTCTTTCTCTCCAAAAGGTGTTACATCAATGTCTTTGGGAGGGTAATTGTGGTGCTTCAACGTTAGATTTAATTCATCCATAACTACTTTGCTCTGACTTCGGTCACAGATAATATAAATTACATGTAAAACCTCTGTATCATCGTCTAATGGACGACGGTCAATGATATGAACAATCGGTCTTAACAACGTATTGGCAGATAAAATAAAAGCTGTTGCCAGTATGGCTTCAATAATTAAGTCAGAACCCGCAGCAGCCCCTACCGCAGCAGAACACCACAAAGTTGCTGCGGTATTTAAGCCATGGATGTTACCTTCTTGACGCATAATTACACCTGCGCCCAAGAAACCAATACCCGAAACCACATAAGCAATGACCCGAACAGCGCCATCTGCTCCAGTAAGATTTGTTGCAACATCCACAAAAATTGCAGCACCTACAGCGACCAGTACATTGGTTCGAAGGCCAGCAGTCCGTTGCCTATATTGCCGTTCAAATCCAATTAACGCCCCTAAAATAAAAGCAACTGAGAGACTAATTAATGTATCAACAATATTAGATAAATCTGCATGTTGTAGAAATTGCAACTTCATCTTGCACCTATAATTTTATTGCCAGCCGTAACGGCGGATATAGATTTTTTTCACCCATTGAGTAATACACATATAAGCAATTAAAATTAAAGGCAAATATAAGAAATAACTTAATGGTAAAGCTTGCAGTTTTAAATAACTTGCTAAAGGGCCCATTGGTAAGAAAATACCAATACACATAATCACTACTGTCATAACTAACAATGGGGTTGCAGCACGACTCTGAATAAATGGAATCTTAGCCGTACGGATCATATGCACAATTAACGTTTGAGTGAGTAACCCCACTACGAACCAGCCAGACTGGAATAAAGTCTGATGTTCAGGTGTATTTGCCGAAAACACAAACCACA
Organism: Acinetobacter sp. AOR41_HL; assembly: GCF_027854645.1. NCBI lineage: Bacteria > Pseudomonadati > Pseudomonadota > Gammaproteobacteria > Moraxellales > Moraxellaceae > Acinetobacter > Acinetobacter sp. AOR41_HL. Next base: position 35,217 of record NZ_JAKTHZ010000027.1, read on the forward strand.
TTAAACAAAAAGTGATAATGTCAAAAATAGAGCTAATCGGTCCAAACACCACCATGAAACGGCCGACTTCTTCAGGTTGCCAACGCTGCGGTTTTGCAATTAACTCTTCATCAACGTTGTCAAATGGAATCACGATTTGTGACACATCATAAAGTAAGTTTTGAATGAGTAAGTGAATAGGCAGCATTGGTAAAAATGGAATAAAAGCACTCGCAATTAATACCGAAAAAACATTACCGAAATTTGAACTCGCCGTCATTTTGATGTATTTCAACATATTGGCAAAAGTTCTACGGCCTTCAATTACACCTTTTTCAAGTACCATCAAGCTTTTTTCAAGCAAGATTAAATCTGCTGATTCTTTAGCAATATCTACTGCCGTATCTACTGAAATACCAATATCGGCAGCGCGTATAGCCGCGGCATCATTAATACCATCTCCCAAGAAACCAACCACATGACCGTTGGCTTTTAACTGCTCAACAATACGTTCTTTATGTACAGGGCTAAGCTTCGCAAAAATGTGGTATTGCTCTACTGCTCTTTTGAGCTGCTCATCGGTTAAGGTTTCAATTACACCGCCCAATAGAACTTGGTCATAGTTCAGACCAATTTCTCGGCACACTTTTTGAGTGACAAACTCATTATCACCAGTAAGTACTTTTACGGTTACACCATGAGCATGCAAACTTTGTACTGCTTCTCGAGCAGACTCTTTAGGTGGATCAAGAAATGCGACGTAACCAATTAAAATTAAATCACTTTCATCAACAACCGAATAATTTTCCTGATTATTATCAAACTCACGATACCCTACAGCAACAACACGCAAGCCATCTCGGTTATAACGTTGAGTTAATGCTTCAATTGCGACTTCACGTTGTTTTGTTAAAGGCTCTACTTTGCCATTTACCTCGACATAACGGCAAACCTTTAACATTTCCTCAACTGCGCCCTTGGTAATCATCCGCACTTTTTCTTGAGGGGTTTTTACAACAACCGACATACGGCGGCGATCAAAATCAAAAGGAACTTCATCTAACTTCTTATAACGTAACTTTTGAGTTTTGATCTGATCATCAACAGCTTCTAACACAGCCACATCAAGCAAATTTTTCAAACCTGTTTGATAGTAACTATTTAAAAATGCTTGCATGAGTACAAAGTCTGATTTTTCCCCATGAACATCAATATGTTTAGATAAAAAGATTTTGTCTTGAGTTAGCGTTCCAGTTTTATCGGTACATAAAACATCCATTGCACCAAAGTTTTGGATCGCATCTAGACGTTTAACGATTACTTTCTTTTTAGATAAGAAAACCGCACCCTTGGCTAAAGTTGAAGTCACAATCATCGGTAGCATTTCTGGAGTAAGACCAACAGCAACCGATAATGCAAATAAAAATGCCTCTGTCCAATCACCTTTAGTGAAACCATTAATAAAAAGTACAACAGGTGCCATCACCAACATGAAACGAATAAGTAACCAACTGACTTTGTTGACACCCATTTGAAATGCCGTGTTACTTCGATCAGTAGCTGTAACACGGTGAGCGAGTGCACCAAAATATGTTTGAATACCCGTACTTAAAACAACTGCCTGAGCCGAACCAGAAACAATATTGGTCCCCATAAATACAATGTTATCTAACTCTAAAGCACTCGTTTCTTCGAGATTTTTCTGCAATGGAAATTTCTCGACAGGCATTGATTCACCAGTCATTGCAGCTTGAGAGACAAACAAATCTTTGGCATTTAAAATTCTGCAATCAGCAGGAATCATGTCACCTGCAGATAATAAAATCACATCACCTGGCACCAAATATTGAATTGGCATTTCAAATTGGTGATTGGTTTGGTTTTTAATATCAATGCCATAACGCTCATGCATAAGCTCTAAATCTTCTGCACTAACTTGATGACGCAGTACTGTAGCGGTATTACTTACCATTGCCTTTAAAGCATCCGCAGCTTGATTTGATTTTGCTTCTTGCCAATAACGAAGTAACGTCGAGAGAATAACCATCACGCTAATAATGGTTGAACCCGTTAAATCATCGGTAAAAAAAGCAATTAATGCCAAAAGGCTAAGCAAAATATTAAACGGATTGCGGTAGCAATACCAAAGATGTTGCCACCAAGTTAATGGCTTCTCATGAGTGATCTCATTAAGCCCCACTGCCATTTGCTGGGTATGTGCTTGTTCTTCTGTAAGCCCTGTGTAATGAGTATCGAATTGTTTTAATAAATCACTTGATTGGGCTCTTGATGCATCGAGCAAACGCATAGATAAATTTTTGCTAATTTCTTGAGCATAGCTAGATTGATGTAGCTCTTTAAAAGATCGATTACGACCAAAAAAACGCATCAAATGAAATCTTTGTAAAAATGCTGTGAAGAGTCGTTGCCAGAATTTCATCGCGAAATCCTCCATTTTTTAGGCGTACAAAGCTCTCGACCTTATTGATAAATAAAGTCTATAAAAATTTAAAATTTAGAAAGGAATCGGAGATCGTAAAGTTACGATGAAGAAGAGAAAATTAGCCCAAAGCCGAACCAACGCTGACGGAAAGTCGCGGGCTTGAACATAGCTCGAATACTTTGAATCGTATGAGACGAATTATTTACCAAAATTGAATTTTGGTAGTTATAGCAGTGTGTGGAAGCATATAAGAACATTGGCTTCTCCCCATTTCTAGCGAGAAACTAAATAGATAAGTGCTTGAAGTACTTAATTACAAAAAATAATTTGTATAGGTTTAATCTAATTTTTTACAAAGCTATCTCATTGCAAGATAGCCCTTCCTAATGGTTATCTTGCTCAGTATTGGCTTTGGTTTAATTGATAATTAAACTCGAACCTCGAACAACTACCCATTTAGGATCTCCATTAAATAAACTCGCGGCAAGTATATGTTTTACTCTATAACACACAAGAATTTTTTTGTAATTTTTTATTAACAAAATTCCAGCTTAAAATCACAGCTCTTTGACTACCACAGTTTTCGCCATTTTGTCATGCCAGCCTTGTTTTTTAGGATCAAATGCCACCCAAATAAGACCAATACAAAATACTAAGATGGATGGAATATATCCAATATAACGAATGATGGATTGCATCAAAGTTAACTTATTACCCGTTTTTTCATCGAGAACTTTTAAACGCATAAGGCGTTTACCTGGTGTACCTGCAAAGTAGAGCCAACATAAAACGGTATATAAAAATGGAAAAGCATAATTTACAATCAGATCAAACCAATAGTTTTGCGGTTTACTACTCATTCCTGTCGCAAATATCAGATCATAATCTCCACGATAAAAAACCCATGCAGCTGGAATAATTGCTAAAAAGAGAATAAGTGTATCAATAATCATTGCACCAAATCGTAACCAGAACCCTGCATATTCGTATTTATAGCTCATGCGTACACCTCTGTTTTGTTATCGTTTGCCTTATACTAAAGAGACAACTTCATTTTACTTTAATCCTAAAGGAAATCTTTTTATTTTTAAATACTTGAAATAATTTTTAATTTTCTATTTTACTTAGAATTGTAATAAGTACTGTTGAGACCAATAAATTATAACAGCATATATAATATTTAAGTATTTTATATACACCTCACTCTAGATGAGGTGGTTTAATTATTTTTATTGAATTAATAATATATAACGGCTGATTATTTCCAAAACAAAACATCAATTTTAAATTCTTTCTTCAATAGTAATGCAGCACAGATTAGTCCTAAACCAATAATTATCAAAAAGAAGCTTAAAGTTAATACACCTCCTAGTATAGATAAAACACCTAGAATAGTGAGTAGATAAAATAAAATTATAATTAACTTAAACATTTAGTTTATTCAACCATTTACGATAAAATCAACTCATTCTAGCGCTTTTAGCAATAAATACTGTTCTCAAATGTTGAATACACACCTTCTTTGTATTAACTCAAAAACAATATGTTAATAATTCTTGCTAAATGTTAATAATAAAAAATAAACTGTGACAAATATCACAATTATAATTTATTTAACTTCAAAATAGTGCTTTTCAGTAATAAGTTTTATTTTCAGATTTTTATATAAACGATCTTTTGAATTTTCCAGTGAAGGCACTACTTTTTCAGCAAACTTATCGTCAGCCATAAGTCTTGCATAAGTTTTATATCCAATTACTAATTTTTCCGGTTCTTTACCTGTTTGGCGAAATTCTTCAATAAGTTTACTTACTTTCTTTGCTGTTAAATCTGCCATTCTTATACTCCCCCACTCAATATACTATTTGGTTATACGAGTTCTGTATGACAAAAATATGAAAAGTAATTTATTGTAAAGTTCATCTAAAAAATAAAATTTTCACTCTACTCTATATCGATCAAGCAATTTCATTTTAAAAGCAATAAAAATCAATTATATATTTCATTTTTATTTAATTTAATGACAACTTAATTGAATTGATTTCTACCTTTAAACAAATGTGTTAATCTTTAAGTAAGAAAAGCTTCATACATATAACAACTTGTAAATAAGAGGAATAACATTATGAATTATCAACATATTATTGTACCTGTGGATGGTTCCGAGATTTCTTTGGCAGCAGCCCGACAAGCTGCCCATATTGCTAAAGCTTTTGGTAGTAAACTTACAGCAATTAGTCTTGTTGCAGTAGATCCATTTAGTGGTGTTGATTTTTATTACATCTCTCCTGTTGTAAAAGATTATTTTGTTGAAGCGCGTGCGAATGCTGAAAAAACGCTTGCCAAGGTAAAAGCCTTATGTGCTGAAGAAGGCGTTGATATTGATACACAAATTATTCAAGGTGAAATCTCATCTGATGGCATTTTAAAAGCTGTAGAAGACTTAAAATCAGACCTGATCGTTATTGGTTCTCATGGTCGCAAAGGTTTCCAAAAACTTATTTTAGGTAGTTTTGCACAAGATGTTCTAAACAGCACTAAAATCCAAGTTTTAGTCGTAAAAGAATAATTGCTTATCAAATAAAAGCCTAATCAGTTGATTAGGCTTTTCTACGTAAAAAAAGCATAAGTTTTACACAGCTTAAAAACCGTTATAAACTATTAGTGTCTTTCCCCCTCTATTTTGTGAGTCACGCCAATGAAGTAAGTCTTTTTCTCATCAATTTTCTCTTTTTTGATGTGCAAAATAGACTATTTTTAGTGACTTAACGTCTTTATTTAAAGCTTAACTTTCCTATTTTGTACATCCTGTATTTATGAGGTTTTTTATGACTCAGCAGGCATGTGTAGTATCGCAGCTCACTTTAGAATTTCCTTCAAAAGTGATGTTTAAAGAATTAAATTTTTCACTTGAGCATCATCAAGTATCAGCTTTAATTGGCCGCAATGGTCAAGGTAAGTCTTTACTTATGCAATTGCTCCAAAAGATTTCGCCCACCAAAGAAATGCACATTAGTGGTCAAATTACTTGGCTGTCTAAGCATGCGTATTTAGCTCAATTAACGCGCCTTTCTTCATCCACCATTGCAGAAGCTTTAGAGATTGACCATCTTTATAAAGCTTTACAAAGAGTAGAACAAGGCGAAGCTGAATTCGATGATTATGATTTATTAGAAGGTAATTGGGATCTCCCTTCTGTTTGGGAAGCCTTATTGCGATCGGCTCACTTACCAACCGATTTAAACTTTCCGATGAAACAGTTAAGTGAAGGACAAAAAACCAAGTTAGCGTTAGCAGCATTATTTTTAAAAACCGACCACTATCTATTGCTTGATGAACCAAGTAACCATCTCGACCAAGATGCTAGACAGTGGTTAATTCATCACCTCAAGAAACATCCGGCGGGTGCTCTTATCATTAGCCATGATCTAACTTTGTTAAATGAAGTGGACCATATTTATCACTTAAATGAACATGGCTTACAGCACACTACAGGAAACTATGAAATTTTTTATGAGCAATATCAAACACGAGTTGAGGCTTTAGAACAGTCTGTACATCAACATCAACGTGAAGTTAAGCACATGAAGCAGAAGCAACATGATGTTTTAATGAAAGCACAAAAACGTGAGCGTGCTGGCAACAAACTTCGTGATTCAAACTCACAAGCTAAAATTTTACTCGACTTTAAAAAAGAACAGGCTGGACAAAGTTTAGGAGCAATCCAGTCTCAACATCACCGTCAAATTGAGCAAAGCCAGCAGGATTTGAAAAATAAAAAATCACTTCTGGAAACTGTTAAACCTCAACAATTTATATTCCCCTCTTTTCAAAAACGTTCAGGAGAAATTCTTAGAGTTCATGACTTAAAACTTCACTATGGAACACAGCAACCCATCAATTTTGCCCTCAAAGCTTCTCAAAAAACTCACTTAGTTGGTCGTAATGGTGTCGGTAAATCAACCTTGCTTAAACAGATTGTTCAATCTGCTGTAGCGCCTACAGATGAAATTAGCCTGTTTGTAAATTGCTTCTATCTAGATCAGAACTTCAGCTTTTTGTTAGACCATCTCTCTGCTGTTGAGAATTTAAGAAATATTAATCCTGATATTTCTGAGTTAGAGTGGAGAAATCTACTAGGTCAGCTTAGGCTTCGTGGTGAAAAAGGGACTTATCCTTTAGCTCAACTGAGTGGTGGTGAGAAGTTAAAAGTCGCATTGTTAGGTTTAAGTCATGCAGAGACTATGCCTGAACTTTTATTACTCGATGAACCAGAAAATCATCTAGATATTGAATCAAGAGAGCTATTTGCAAATGCTATTTCTAGCTATGAAGGTGCAGTGTTATTAGTCTCTCATGATTTAGCTTTTGTTGAAAAGTGCGGAATTCATGAGTCAATTTATTTAAATTAATATTTTTTAATCTTCTATAAAAGCTCTAATTATTAGAGCTTTTATAGAAGATTGCCTTAATTAGTATTTTATATTTTTATTATTTACTATTTGAAGATCTAAATTAAATGATACGGTTCTATTTTTTCGTGCACTATTTCTCATTTGATAAACTTGAATAATATAGTCACCATCAACGGGTAGTATTACTTCTCCTGAAGAGCCTGTAGTCGAGCCTACCAATAATGCCTTATCTTTGCCTGGCTTTTGACCTGGAGCAAAAACATTAATATAAGCTAAGTTACTATAACTATTAATGTTAAATTTTAAAACCTGACCACTTTTTGCGAAAACTCGATACCTTACATCATCATAGCCCTGAAATTTTCCTGTTAAAGTTGTTTGATCAGAACCTTTTAAAAAGCTTACTTTGGTTTCAACATTTTTAGCAACAACAGTTAATGGTAAAGTTGCAATTAATCCTGTTAATAATAAAATTTTAATATTTTTTTTCATTTTTAACCCTCAAAATTCTTTTAAATAATTATAAAAAAAGATACTTTTTATTAAATTTTACTTTATGTATAAATTTGATGAGTAACGTTTGAGTTTGTAAGTCTTTTAATAGTTGTTCAAAAAATATATGTCATGAAACTTTAACTTGCCAGCTCATAAAAACCACCTTAGAATCCGCGCAACGAATTTTTAGGGGCTTCATTGTGAGTACTTGCTCGATTGATAAGAATAAATCATCGACTCAGATTTAAGTATCCACTAAAGCCCACTGGCTCTCTTGTGGATTTAAGAGAGTCCTTCCCTTTTGCTTTATTTCTTATTTATCAGTTGTTTTAAAAAACAAGTAAATACTTACATATGCTCCTTGTTGTTTTGGAGTCATCAATGCTATTTCTTAATTTTAAAAAATCTATCGTTTTTTTTAGCACTTGCTTGGCATTTATTTGTAGCTATGCTGGACGACCAATGGTCGTTGATGATGCTTCTTTAGTCCCAGCCCATTCTTGTCAACTTGACTCATGGATGCAGAATAACCCTAAAGATAAAGAATATTGGGTTATTCCTTCTTGCAATATTGGTAACAATTTTGAGTTTGGTGTAGGTTTGGGGCGTCATTTTTCTGATGAGGCAGGTAATATCACTTATACAACTGTTCAAGGGAAAACGCTTATAAAACCACTTGAGACCAATAACTGGGGAATTGGTGTTTCATTTTCTAGCCAAATTAATAACAACCACACTAGTGAAAAAGATTGGACTGTGAATGTGCCCTTAAGTATTTCTATGTTGGATGACCATTTCTTATTGCATACTAATGTGGGCTGGCTTAGAGAACACACCACTCACCGCGAGCAAACTACTTGGGGTGTGGGTACAGAAACATTCATTACGAAACCCTTAACGGTTACTGCTGAAGTGTATGGAAATGATCGAAGTGATTCATTTTATCAAACCGGTATTAAATATATGTTGTACAAAGAAAATATACAGTTCAACGCAAGTTACGGTAACCGTTTAAATCAGACTAAAGATGACTCATTTTTTTCAGTCGGTTTAGTGTTTGTGAGTAATCCATTTTTTAAATGAAAATAAGATTAAAAAAGCCCATCTATTGATGGGCTTTTTTAGTTTTATGAGTCTTTATCTAATGAGTGCGGCGTTGTGGTTTTATCTTGCTGTTTGGTATCGTTCTCGCCTTGGCATGCCGCAACAGAGACTGAAATAATTGCTGCTAAACCTAGGGTAGCTATAATTTTAGTCATGTCTTACCTCATATAGTTTCCATTGATTAGGTTATAAATACTGACTATCCATATTACGATCAGCATAGGTTTATAGACTTTTTTGTACTTCTCGCATAGAAATGTAAATTAGAATGGAGCACACATAATTAAAGTATTGATAATTAAATAGCAGCAGTTTTAGGGGTGAGAGAAATACTTAACTAGTTTTCGCCCATTACTTTAATTATCACTCTTAGAGGTAAGCTTTTGTTAATTGTAGGAAACACAAAAATCTAACCGATCATGCTGTTGCTTAAAGCATGTCCATGAATCTTTTTCAGGTGCTTCAATAATCTTTTTAGTTTTAAAATCACGATAATAAATAATCGCATCTTTTAAATTCGATAAATTACTTCCCACAGAAATACATGAATCCTCATGAGAACAAATATTTGATTCTTTGATAAATACTTTGCTATTTGGAAAAGTTAATCTTTCAAAGTTAGAACTTAAGTTATTCGTAGAAGAGAGTAAGCAAGTCTCAGTACTATTTTTACCATTCACAACAAAACAGCTTTTACTGACTTCGAAGGGCTCTTGAGCGAATGTACCCGTAGCATAAGGCAATAAAAATAATGTAATAAGGCGCTTCATGTTCTTTCTCACTATGCAACATTTAGTCTAAAACTGCCTATAAATATTCAGACTACATCTAATTTAGCTGTCTATAATACCTCTATTAAGTTTAGTTAAATATTTACTATTTGATAAATTTTACAAAATATTTAAAATTAACTTATAGACTATGTTTTCATTTTAAAAACTATTCATCTAAAACCTTCCAATTTGTTCCAATCTGTGCCAAAGCTGGTAACTCATCACTATTAAAAACATTACAATTATCATCAACAGCAAATCGATAGATGGGTATTGAATCTGCTTGTGTTTTCTTAAAAAAACTGAAATCTTCGGTAATATGTATTAGGTCTGCCGACCGATTATTCCCGGCTATTTTGTTTACTCCTGCACCTGATGGTATATGTATGTAACTTTCACAAGTTATTTCAACACTGTTTCCATCCAAATCTTGATATGAACATTTCATGTTTTAGTCCTTCTATAATTTATATGTGTAGAAAAACTTAACATGCTATACAGATAAGTTATGGATTTTTTTATGATCTAATTGTTTAAGTATGTAATGTATATCGTATTGAAAATAAAAAAATTCCTTTTAAAAAGCACCGTTATCGGTGCTTATAGTTATTTACACTTTCCATTAGGACCATTTATTTCTTCTTTTAAAGAATCAATATCCATTTGAATTAACTCTTTATCAGCAGCTACTACTAGACCAGATCTTTTCATGAAAGTTTTATATTCTTTAAATCTAGAAATAAGAAATTCGTTATATTTTAATTCGGATTGCATATAGCTACATTCTATTGAATCTAGCTTTTTCCTTTGCGAACTGGTTAAATTTTTATTCGCATTCTTTTTGATGAAAGTATCTCTTTGTGCTTGAGCTATATGGAATTTTTCTAAAAGACTATAATATTCATCTTCAAAGCTTGTGTTTGGTGCCGCCGTAGTGTTAGTACAAATAAGTAAACCCAAGATAAAAAATCGTAATTTCATAATATGTAATATTCGCTTATGATAATTAAAAAGTGCATATTATAAGACTGTCACCATCAAATAAAGTAAATAAATTATATAAAAGAAAACCGCCCCAGAAGGCGGTTGCTGAAATTTATCAGCAATTATAAAAGTGCGGTGGACACACACTTTTATAGGTTTTAAACCAGATTTATTTTTTTATTATTTTTTTTATACTCTTCGGAATTAAAATAGTTCACGATCATCTTGGCATTTTCTTCTGATACTGCCTTTTTACTTTCAAGTACGGATTGAGTTTCTTTTTTAGTATTAAAGTCAGCAGGTACAATACTTGAAAGTGGTGGAAGTTTTGGCTGACCACCTGTTGTAATTCTTTCAATAAAGCTTGCTAACCACATAATATATTCACCCTTATTTTTATATTTAGGCATTAAGCTCATGTCGAGTTTAATTGAACATTCATTTAAGGGTTTACTTAGACATTCTTCAAAGTCTATAAAATTATATTTGAGTTTACAGGGGTTCCCTTTATCTCTTTTCGAATAATACTGACCAAATTATTTAGTTGTTCAATCAGGTTATCAGAGAACAATTTATCTTCTTCGAATTTTTTATACACCTTCTCGGCGATTACTAGAAATTTTGGCATGGTTCCTTCCCTCTTATTCTGACTTTGGTGATTGATCAGATTTTTAGGGAAGTATGATGGATATATTATTGCAGTATGTAAGTGTTGAAATGCCAAATGTAATCAATAAGAGGGTTATGAAACTGCCTTCCATAATAAGCCACAGCAATTAAATAAAATGCAAAATTCGTCGCATTTTATGTGCGGAAAGATTTTATAGTTGGTAATAATTTTCTGAAAAAAATTAAGCTCATCAATAATATTATTTGAATTATATTTTTTGTGATGTCTTATCTAAAAATAGAATATAGAAATTTTTGAATTATTTTTTTATTTGCTGCCTTGCTGAATAACGAGTTTTTAGTCGAGGGACTGAAAATTTAACCGTGTCTTCAGCAAGGTCTTTTATAATTTATGTTTTAGCTTGATGGTACTCATGTACCGCTTAAAGCTGCTTCAAACATTTCAATTATTGCTTTGGCTCCTTCAGCCTTTTGCCTTGCGTCTTGATCGTCAAAGATAATGGTTTCGTCATTTAGTTCACTCACATATCGCCGGGCTTCGTCTAGAGCTCTCCTTAGTTTTTGGACTTTGTGTTTGTTTACATCTTTGGCAATGGTTGGCGCATATCCTCCACGTTTTGCGTTTTTAAGTTGTCTAGCTCGGTTCTCTATTGCTGTAGCCATTCAAACACTCCAACTCACCTAACAAATTTTAGTAAAGCAACTTTATTGTTTGTTATTCTTAAACATTTAGTATTTTCTTTGTTCAAAGTGTCAAAATTGTTACTTAAGCCTTACTCCTGAAAAGTTATAGATCGAGTTTGCTTAAAAATTAATCTTTTTCAAGTTATGAAACGCACATAACTTGGTATAGTCGATTTATACCGCTATTTAATAATAATTTTCCAAAAATAATTATTAATTAATGTATAAAATTATTAAAAGAATGCTATCTATTTGAAAAATCAAAAAAAGATAGCATTCTTCTATTTGGTTATTCTACTGTTAGTTTTTGAAAATCATGGCCTGAAGGCGCCTGATACACTCTTAAGCCAAACTCTGGCAATATCGCGATGAGATGATCAAATATATCAGACTGAATTGCTTCATAAGAAACCCACGCCGTAGTATTGGTAAAAGCGTAAATTTCTAAAGGTAGACCTTCACTCGTCGGTTGTAATTGACGAACAATAAGAGTTTGGTTTTGAGCAATGCCCTTATGCTGACGTAAATAGAATTCAATATATGCTCTGAATGTCCCAATATTGGTTAAACGTCTTTTGTTATAACGTGACTGACTTCCTAGATGCTTATTGAATTCTTCAATTTCAGATTGCTTGGCATTGAGATACTGATCTAATAATAGAAAATCTTTAAGTTTTTGCTGCTCTTCTTCAGTCATGAAGTGAACGCTAGTTTGATCAATATAAAGAGAACGCTTCATACGGCGACAACCGGCATTACTCATACCACGCCAGTTTTTAAAAGTGTCCGTTACGAGTTTATTGGTTGGAATGGTGGTATAGGTTTTATCAAAGTTCTGGACTGTGACAGTATGCAATGAAATATCAATCACATCACCATCGGCATTTAACGATGGCATTTCAATCCAGTCTCCTATACGTACCATGTCATAAGAAGCAATTTGTACACTCGCGACCAATGACAAAATGGTATTTTGGAATACCAGCATTAATACGGCTGCCATTGCACCGAAGCCAGCCAGTAAGGTAAATACATCCTTTTTAAGGAAGGTACCTAAAATCATCAAACCACAAACAACAAAAATGATGAGTTTAACGAGTTGTAAATAACCTTTAATCGGCTTATTTCTAGACTTTGGATTACGCTGATAGATTAAGTTAAATATATTTAATAATTCACTAATAGTGAGTGCAATAGTCAGGAAAATAAATGCCTGTGCGCCCATCTGTACCAAAGCAATGGCTTTTTCAGATAAGTGTGGAACAGTGGTAATACCATTCATAATCACAATGGCTGGCACAATATTGGCAAATCGTTTAATAACACTATGCTGAGCAAAAACAGATTGGTTAAGTGACTTGATTTTAGTCACTAAATGACGGATTCCCCTAACAATAATTCGCTTAGCAATAAAGTTTGCCAACGCAGCAAATAAAATCAAAATTGTGAGTGAAACTATCATTTCTAGCCAAGGATAGTTGCTTAACTCAGCTTGAAGATCACGATAATAATTAAAAAAATCCAAACCCTTACACCTTACAACTTTATTTTCAATAATTTTAAAGTGTTCGTATGTTATAGATTAAGGCTTGTTTACATATGTCGTCATAAATACAACACGTCTATAATACTTAATCGCTAAATTAGATTAATTTTTAGAAAAATGATTCAAGTAGGCAATAAGTAGATTTTCATTTTTAAAATAAGACTAGTTATTCAACACTGCTTTATCTACTTAGCTCCTTCATAGGGAGTACTCTTTTTATCAAATTACAGCTTTTTTGTTTCAATAAACTTACCTTGGTATGAAGAGTTATGAATGAAAAAACTTTCCTCATCACCTATTTTTCTTCATTTTTTCGTCAACTCACTTATTTTTTCACTGTGATTAATTTTTATAAAATAGTAAGTTCCTGCCTATCTGCTTATATTTAAAAAGTTTATTAATTTAACCTTTTGTAAAATATAGATTTTATTATTCAAAGAATTAGAACAAAAAAATTAGTGAAAATTCCTATAACTCCCCCTGTTTTTTCTTTACAAACAGCAACAATCTTGGAATAAATCGTAATAATAATTTAATTAATAATAATTATCATTTACAACACATAAAAACCTGAGAAGATCTGCCATGATCCATGAAAATATTCTCGAATGCATAGGTAAAACGCCACTATTACAACTATCAAGGCTATTCACGCATCAATCAGTCTCAGTGATTGCGAAAATGGAATTGTTAAACCCAGGAGGAAGTATTAAAGACCGTCCAGCATTATTCATGCTACAGGAAGGCCTGAAATCTGGAGTGATTAATAAAGACAGCCATATTGTTGAAAGTTCATCAGGGAACTTAGCTATTGCGCTTGCAATGGCCTGCAAAATATATGGATTAAAATTTACTGCCGTTATTGACCCGAAAATTGCCTCAGCAAACCTACAAATGCTGAAGCTCTACAAAGCCAATATCGAAATGGTTTCTGAAAAAGACCAAAACGGCGGTTACTTAAAAACCCGAATTGACACCGTAAAACGACTCTGCCAACAACTACCAAATGCTGTTTGGATTAATCAATACGCCAATCCAAACAACTGGAAAAGTCACTATTTTGGTGAAGCAGAAGAAATCTTAAATCAAATTGATCGCAAGATTGATTACCTCGTGATTGGAGCAAGTACCTCCGGCACGATTATGGGCGTGTCTCGTCGCCTTAAAGAAAGATTTCCAGAATTAAAAGTCATCGCTGTCGATATTGTCGGCTCTGTGCTGTTCGGTGGTACATCTGGTCCACGCGAAATTCCCGGCATTGGAGCAAGTACTGTCCCAGCTCTCCTCTCCCCCGATGAAATTGATGATGTCATTTATGTAGATGACTATGAATCGGCACTCGGTTGTAGAGAACTTCTTGAACATGAAGGAATCTTTGCAGGCGGTTCGAGCGGCTCGTCCATTTCAGCCATAAAAAAACTGATTCCAACCATTCCCGAAGGTTCATGCGTCTTAACGCTGCTGCCTGATCGCGGCGACCGCTATCTCGATCTTGTTTATGAAGATGAATGGTTCGAAATGATCAAGAAACGTCACTTCAATCGAAACTTACGACGTCAAGAAAACCTTACTTTACAAAATGTTGTTTAACTTTCTCCTTAGGACATATTCATGAGCAATTTGGCTACCCTTCGCTATTTAAGTCAATCAGATTTATTAAATCTTGGTGCAAATCATAGTAATTCATTTATTGAAGCGATTACTGAAGGTTTAACCCTGCATGCAAATAAACAGTTTGTACAACCTTTAAAACCTTATCTTCGCTGGCAAGGTGCTGACCATATTGCGGACCGTATTATTGCAATGCCTTGCTATTTAGGTGGCAACGACCCTATTGCCGGAATCAAATGGATTGGTTCAAGACAACATAACCCTAAAAAATTCAATATTCCGCGTGCCAGCGCACTGATTGTTTTAAATGATTCAGAAACAAATTATCCGGTTGCAGTGATGGAAGGCAGCCTCATCAGTGCCATGCGAACTGCGGCAATTACGGGTGTTTCTATTAAGTATTTAGCGAAAAAGGACTTTTCAGACATTACCGTAATTGGCTGTGGTCCAATTGCTCAAATGCAGATTAAGACGGTACTTGAGCAATACGCTCAAGTGAAAAAAATACATTTATTTGATGTAAACCCTGAAGCGGCTGAAAAACTCAAAGCATTGTTCTTATCAGAATATCCAAATCTAGAAATTGAAATTCATGACAGTGCTAAATCTGCGATTGTGCAAGCAGATGTCCTTATTACCTGCACAGTTTCAGATAAACCTTACATTCCGTTTGATTGGCTAAAAAAAGGCTGCTTTGTTTCAAACATTTCAATTATGGATATTGAGCCTGAAGTCTTCTTAAAAGTGGACAAAGTGATTGTAGATGACTGGGACCAATCAAACCGAGAAAAGAAAGTCATCAACGTGTTGGTTGAAGATGGTCTATTCAGCCGTGAAAAACTGCATGCTGAACTTGGCGACATCATTATTGGTCATAAAAACGGCCGCGAACACGAAGATGAAATCATTTTGCTCAACCCAATGGGTATGGCGATTGACGATATTGTCTGCGCTAAATGGTTCTTCAATGCTGCACAAGAACAAAACGTTGGCACGGTTCTACCGCTTTTATAAGAATAGGAATAACTAAAATGTTAGATCGGATTTACACAGCACAACTACAAAAAACGATAGATGCACTCTACATGGAGAATTATGGAGATTTTAAAGATCATATTTCCTATAAAAAGCCTTATCTGGCAATTACTCTCAATGATGAGTTGGAGCTCTATTTCAACTGTTTAAAAGTAGATGGTGTAAATCCTTTCTATGTTACCCAACCCGAAGTTTTGCTTCATAACCTGTTGAGCAATACAACTTCTAAAATTTCTATTTCTGAAGTTTTTAACTATTTAACTCAAGCAACTTGGTGGCCGTCACCACACCATCAAAAAGCAATTAATTATTGGCTAGACAACTTAGTAACGGCTGAAAAAATTCCTCAAATTTTACAGTCAGCCCTTTCATTGTCTTCGCCTTTAATCAAAAGCGAGCTGCTATCGCTGGTCGCTGATCGTCCATTTCATCCGTTCGCTCACTCAAAAGGTGAACTTGCCCCACTCACAACTCAAAAAGAAATTGAGGTGTATTGGTGGGCATTTAAGAAGGATGATGTCATCAACAATATGAAGTCGATTCCTCACAAAGAGCTTCTATTATCCGAAGTTGAGGAAAGTCTTATTGCTGACAAAATGGCTCAGCTTTCAGATGACTACTTAGCCCTGCCTCTGTTAGAGACTCAACATCGCTATTTAAAGTTTGATGAAAATAAATACGGCGGTATTGACCTAAACCATGTCACCACAATTGGTTTACCGACTTCTTCTTTAAGAACGCTTATTCACAACGCAAACCCTACTCTACATTTAAAACTCTCAACCAATGCCAAAACATTAGGTGCAATCCGCTCTATGCCAGGCCGTTATTTAATGAATGGGCATACGGCTTATGATTTTTTAAATGACGTCATTAATGAAACTGCTTTAATAAAAAATCGTCTCTTTTTAAGTAACGAAACGCACTGGTGGGTGCTGGGTAAACAAGAGCCGATTGTAAAGAATTTAGGTGTAATTGGTTGCCAAGTCCGACATTTACCTGACTTTTGCCAAGACAAAAATGTCACATCAATCACTATGTCAGCTTTAAGCTGTACCTATGTTGACCCTTGGGAAACTTTAGGCATTAAGGGTGACAAATGGACATTACTAAAAGACTTAAGCGTTCATTTTATTCAAACATTCTTAACGCTTTGGGCAAAAGGAGTCATGCCTGAATGCCACGGGCAAAACACCATGGTGTGTTATGAAAATAACAAGTTGAAATGCTTTATTTTACGTGACCACGATACCTTAAGAATATGTACCACAGCCATTGAAGAAAGCGGTTTTACACCTCCGGTTTATACCATTGATACCAGCACGCCAAATAATCTTATCTTTACTCAAAATGAAGACTTATTTAACTACTTCATTACCTTAGGGATTCAAATTAACCTCTACCCAATTGCTCTAGCTACTCTGAAATATACAGGTCGTACAGAAAGCGATTTTTGGGAGATGGTTCAAGACATTATTCAAGATTTTGTAGAAACCCAACCCATTTCAGAACAAACAAAATCACAAATTCAAACCTATCTTTTTGACAATAAGACTTGGCCGTTCAAACAGCTACTTACGCCTTTACTTGCGCAAGAAAGCGACTCAACAGGCATGCCAAGTAAAATCGGAACTACGCCGAATCCCTATCAAAGCTTATCTGTTTCTAGCTATGAGACCATGGATATCTAAATCATGCGCTCATCTCGCCTAGATCATTTCATTATTTTGCTCTGTCAGTTTTTTTCCACTTTTGGGCTTATGGTGCTGATTCCAATCATGCCGCTCTATATGGAAAAACTGACGGCGCATATGAGTGCTCCCACTATCTGGGCAGGTTTAGCACTCGCGGCTCCGGCTATTGGCAGTTTATTTACAGCACCAATTGTAGGACACCTATCCGACACATTCGGCCATAAAAAAGCATTATTACTTTCACTGGCTGGTTTCTGTATTTCAATATTGCTCATGGCGAGCGCCCAGCATTTATACCTATTTATTTTCGCGCGAATTCTACTCGGTTTTTGCGGTCTTTCCGTGATTTTAAATGCCTATGTTTCATATCTTTCCAATGAACAACAACGAGGTGCCGCTTTTGGGCAACTACAAAGTAGTGTTGCGCTAGCTTGCCTATGTGGTCCCGTGCTCGGCGGGATATTTATGGATCAATGGCGGGTTGAAGTATTACTTAACGCAACAGCATTTGTTGTTGTGACACTCATTGTGATTGCGTCATTTTTATTAACTAATCCCGTTAAAACTGAAACCACAAAAACCAAAGAGAAATCTAAGCTTCCAGCTTTCTTTGATAGAACGATTTTTTCATGGTTAAGCGCTGGCATTTTAGTTCAAGCGGGCGGCTTTGGTTTGGTGTCATGCTTTGTTTTATACATTAGTGAAATAAGCCAAAGCACTCACTCATCGTTATCTGCTGCGAGTTTAACGGGAACCATTCATGCGCTTTCATGGGGAGCAGCCTTTATTGCTGCGACCTATTGGGGAAAAAGAAATGATGATAAAGGAGATTCTTTTAATAACTTCGTTTACGCATCTTTGATTTGCGGCATCACGATTTTTGCATTGATCTGGGTTTCGAATATCTGGCTAGTTCTTGTATTACGACTCATACAAGGTTTTTGCTTTGCAGCCCTTATTCCTTCGATCTTACACACCATTTCTCTAAAAGCTGGCGCTCAAAGCCAAGGAAAAGTGATTGGTATTTCTAACAGTGCCTTTGTCTTAGGGCAACTTATTGGCCCAATCACCATCACGCTCACCTACTCATTTTTCAATATTACCGCTGCATTAATCTGCACCTCACTATTTTTTATCGGTGCGGGATTAGTGGTGATTTTGAACAAATTCTTAATGGATACAATTTTAAAAGAGGCACAAGAATGAACTCAATTATTACAACAGATGCATGGTCTTATAAACTTTTCGAACAGTACCTGAATACTTTCTTTCGTGAACTCAAAGTGAATCTTGAAGAATGCATTATTCCAGCTCAAGACTCTCCTTTATTCACCCTATATGCAGAGCAACCAGACACGCTATGTTTTGCTTATACATTTCATGCATCTAACACGGTTGCTTATGGCGCAGTTCAGCATCTATCCACCACTGGTTATCATAGATATCAACGTGGTTTTGTTCTGCAAAACTTAAACGACAATACATTTGACTCGCTCACCGACCCTAAGCAGTTAGTGAGGCTGATTACAGATGAACTGAATAGCTTATTTAAAGATAAAAACCAAAATAAGAATTTGTACTCAGATATTGTAAATAGTATCGAGAACACAAAATTCTTTTTAGAAAATAAGCCCTACCAAACAACAGCTAAAGCATTAAGCGGTTTTCAGGCTACTGAGCAAGGCATGTTATATGGGCACCCTTTTCATGTGACCTCTAAAGCCAACTTAGGTTTTTCTAAAGAGGACATGAAAAAGTATAGCCCTGAGTTAGGTGCAAGTTTCCAACTCCATTACTTTGCGGTTCATTCTTCTTTAATCCAAAAACTGGTCAGCGAGAACGAACCTTCTCACCATATTGAAGATAAAGTTTTAGAAGCTGCAAAAGACCATTTACAAGAGAATTTCACTAATTATGAGCTTATGCCAACACATCCGTGGCAAGCCAATTTCTTACTTCAACACCCATCTTTAAAGAAATATTTAGACAGCCAAGACGTGATCTATCTGGGCGCTTTGGGTCAAACGGTATGGCCGACCTCATCCGTTCGCACGGTTTGGTTACCTCAATCGAATCTATTCTTAAAGCTTTCCATTGATGTGCGAATTACCAGTTTCATTCGTAATAACCCAATGGATGAAATGGAACGTGCCATTGATGCGAGCAAAATTATTATTAATCACAAAATTAACGAGCAATACCCAGACCTTATGATTCTGCCGGAATTAGAGGCGAAAACAGTCAAAATCCCAGAGCTTGAAAGTTCATTTGGCATTATTTATCGAGCTGGGCTGACTCCTGCTGTACTAGAAAATACCCGAATGCTCGGTGGCTTGGTTGAAGAAAACGAAAACCATGAAATCCCGCTTTTAAGCTTTATTCAACAAGCAGCACCGAATCAAAACTTACAATCGACCGATGCGAAAGACTTCATTACTTTCTGGTGGAAACAGTACGTTAAAGTTTCGCTTATTCCATTAGTTGAATTGTTTGCAAACAAAGGTATTAGCGTAGAAGCGCATATGCAAAACAGCTTAATGGAATTTAAAAACGGCTATCCACATCGCCTTATTCTTCGAGATATGGAAGGCATTAGCATTGTTCCGGAAATGATAGAAGACGACTCATCTATTTCTGAAGATAGTACTGTTTGGTTCTCTCAAAAAGATGCTTGGACCTTTTTAAAATATTACCTCGTGATCAATCACATTGCTCATCTCATCAGTGCAATTGCACGTATTACAGCCATTGAAGAATCTGAACTTTGGCAAGCCACTCGCCTTACGCTCACACAAGAAAACTTTAGCGGCAAAGGCCAACAGTACCGCGACTTATTAATTCATTCACTCACATTACCAATCAAGGCAAATATGTTAAATACGCTCTACCACAGTGGTGGCAATCCAATCTGGATTGAAGTTGAAAACCCTATTTATAAATATCGCGGCGCAGAAGCACTTTGCCCTCTTCAACCAACACAACAAACCAATTATAAAACCCTTGCGGAAAATCGCGTAATGGGCCAATTATTAGAAGCACTTATTTTTGAAAATACTTTTAAATACGAGTTTTCTAAAGGTCAGATCAAGTTTTATATTTCTGATACTGTTTTCTATACTTGCGCGGCTAAACGACATTTTAGTTTTAAACGAATTAAGTTAGATCCTTCAAGCTTAGTCCGTTCTGATATTACTTTAGGCACTGAAACTCGCCCTAACTTAAAAACGCTACTTGCCGACCTCAAAAATATTATTGAAGCTGACCCAGTTAAATGGCAAAACTTTAATGATGAGCTGAATTTAACTTACGTTAAACATGCGCAGACTTTGAGCCAAGCACCTGCTCAACCTTTAAGAAATTTGCCTTACTTAGAACAAGAAGCACGGATTACCAACGCACATTTATATCACCCGAGTTTTAAGTCTCGTATTGGCTTCGATTTAAAAGAAAATCAAAAATATGCACCAGAGCTTTCTGAAGGTTTTACGGTTCAATGGGTAGCGACTCATAACAGCTTATGCAAACTGGTATTAAGTGAAACCATTAACTTAGAGCAGCTCTATAAACAGCATTTTTCAGAAAAAGATCTACAAGCCATTAATAATCAATTGAAAGAGCAAAATGTAGATTTTAAAGATTATATCCTCACCCCAATTCACCCGTGGCAGTGGGATAAAATTATTGAATTATATTATCAAGATGCGATTAGCAACCAACTGATCATTCCGTTAGATATTGAAGGTCCGACTTATTTACCACAGCAATCGATTCGAACTTTATCAAATATTAGCGATATCTCGGCACTTTCTCTTAAATTGGCAATGAACTTAGTCAATACTTCGACCTCTCGTGTATTGGCACCACATACTGTTCAAAATGCAGCCAAAATGAGTGACTGGCTTTATAACATTGTTGAACAAGACCATATTTTAGAAAAACAGCGTAAGCCTGTTATTTTAAGAGAGATTGGCGGTCTTTCAGTTAACCAGCAAATTGCGCTACCTGTTCAATACGGCGCACTCGCCTGCATTTGGCGCGAAAGTATTTACAGCTACTTAAAAGAAGGCGAATCAGCAACACCAGTAACGGGTCTAATGCAAGTTGATACGGACCAAAAACCACTAATCGATGAGTGGATTCAAGAGTACGGTATTGAGTTCTGGTTAGAAAAATTACTTACCAACGCTTATTTACCTATCATGCATATTTTATGGTGCCACGGTCTGGCTTTAGAGTCACATGCACAAAACATGGTACTGATTCATAAAAATGGTCTACCAATTAAAGCTGCATTGAAAGATTTCCACGATGGTATCCGTTTTAGCCGTCATCTTTTACGTGAGCCAGAGCTTTTACCTAACTTGCAAGATGCGCCAAAAGAACATGCCAAGATTAACCCAAACTCATTCTTGGAAACCCACTCTCCAAATGAGTTAAGAGACTTTACCCAAGATGCGCTTTGGTTTGTAAATCTCGCAGAGTTAGCGATTTTCTTAAATGAACATTATGACTTCGATGAAATCAAATTCTGGACCATGTTAAGAAGCATTATTAATCAGCATAAAGAAGCTCACCCAGAGTTTGCTGAGCGATATGAATTATTTAACTTTACAGATGACACCATCGATATTGAACAACTCGCAAGCCGCCGATTCCTTCCGGAAATTCGCTTAAGAGTACAAACCACACCAAACCCGCTCAGTCTCATTAAGGAAATTGAATATGAATAAGCATTCGATTTCTTTTAAGAAACGAATAGCAAATGGTGAGACACTCTACGGAATATTTTGTTCCGTAGCTTCTCCGATTAATGTCGAGCAACTGGCACTTGCGGGCTATGACTTTATTATTATCGACTTGGAACATACTTTATTTAGTACGTCTCAAGTCGAGACCATGATTTTAGCCGCTAGAGCCATGAGCCTCGATCTGTTTGTAAGAGTGCCTTTAAACGCTAATCATTTAGTTCTACCTTTGCTCGATGCAGGGGTAGCAGGCATTGTGTTTCCGCGTATTGAAAATGCGAAGCAGGCACAAGAGGCGGTGAACTATTGCCACTATATGCCGCTTGGGCAAAGAGGACTCAACTCAACAAGGTTAAATCGATATGGCATTGACGATTTAGCGAGTTTTGTTCAACACGCAGCAAACGAAACGGTTGTCATTGCCATGATTGAAAGCTTAGAAGGACTAGAACAACTAGATGAAATTTTAAAAGTTGAAGGTATCGATATTATTTTGGAAGGTGCTGCCGACCTTTCTCAATCGATGGGAATGCCGTGGCAAACTGGCCATCCAAAAGTGAAAGAAAAAGTTCAAGAGATGTATTTAAAGACTAAAAATAGTCAAAAGCATTTCTGTGCTATTCCTCGACAACCTGAAGATATTGCAGCTTGGAAACAACAATCAGTTCAGCTTTTTGTACTCGGCGATGACCGCAGCATTATTCGCCGTGCCCATCAAAACCATCTAAATGCCTTTAAAGACATTTTATAACTGTTCAAATCTTTTAGGGGAATAAATGCCTATTCCCCTAATTCATTGAATAAATTTCAAATATATTATTTAAAAGCAATTAATAATATTGTTAATTACAATGATTCTCATTTATAATTCGGTCAATTTAAAATCACTCTCAGGGCGAGACAATGGGAAATAAGAAAAGTAATAAGCTTTTAACGAGGAAATCTGAAGTTAAAAATATCATTCCACTTCTTTCACTTGGTGGAGCCATTATTCTTTCAAACACAGCATTTGCAGCTTCAACTTCTGACACCACAGAAACAGAAAAAAAGCCTGAAGCTCTTCCTACCATTACCATTACCGCTACACGTGCAGATGAACTTTCTACCTCTGCCAAGCAAGTCACTAAGCTCGATGAAAAACAAATTGAACTTTTGAAAAATGGATCGTCTGGAAACATTGCGACAGTTTTAGCGAAAGCCGTACCGGGCCTATCGGACTCAAGCCGAACCATTACCGATTATGGTCAAACTTTACGTGGCCGTAATGCGCTTATTTTGGTCGATGGCGTTCCTATGAACCTTACACGTGATACAGCGAGAGGACTTTCAGCCATTGACCCTGAAAGTATTGCCAACATTGAAGTAATTCGTGGTAGTAACGCAATTTACGGTGGCGGCGCAGCGGGCGGTATTATTTCAATTACTACAAAAGCTGCGGGTGGTGAGCCTACGGCTAAAACCGTCGTTGGCCTACAAACACCACTTACAAATCTGCGTTCTAATGCTTTAAGTGGCGATATTCACCAGTATTTTACGGGCAGTTTTAACGCTTTTGACTATGCACTTGACTTTGGTTATCAACGTATTGGTAGCCCATACGATGCAAGTGGTGACCGTGTTGCACCTGAACCAAGTCAGGGTGACCTTTACGACTCAAATGGTTATAGCATCGGCGGTAAGCTGGGTTATCACATTGATGACAACCAATATCTACAGTTTGCTGCGAACTATTATAATGCCGAACAAGACTCAGACTATGCATCTGACCCAAGTGTAAAAAAAGCTCCAGCTGGAACCGTACCAGCCAAAGCTATTAAAGGCTTAAAGCTCAAAGACCAAAATAAAAACGAAAACCAGATCTACAATTTAACCTATACCAATAAAGACTTATTAGGTAATAAGGTTGATGCTCAAATTTATTACCGTGACTTCTTTACCCGTTTTTCACCATTTGATGCCCGTGCAAACGCGAACCGCGGAAAACAAGTCGACCAGATTTATCAAGAAAATAACGTACTCGGTAGCCGCTTAACAGTGACCACTCCCCTTGAGTTTTTAGGTGATACATCATTGGTTTGGGGTGGTGACTTTAGCCGTGAAAAAAGCGAAATGCCTTTAGATATTTTCGACCCTAATATTTATGATCAATCTGGCGGTTTAGAGTTTGTAAAAATCGGAAAACTGATTTATTTACCTGAACTGACCACGCAAAGTGTCGGTGGTTTTGTGCAGTTAAAACACCGCTTTAATGACCAATGGTCAGCAGAAGCTGGTACACGCTATGAAGACAGCTATGCGCAAATTGATAGCTTTGTTCCATTATCACAATTAGGCAAAACCAATCCTTACACGGTTCCAGGCGGAAAAGTAAAAGCTGATGCATGGTTGTACAATGCTAATGTGACTTTCTCACCAAACGACGAGCACTCGATCTATGCATCGTTTAACCAAGGTTTTCAGTTACCTGATGTTGGTTTAATTATTCGTAATGCTGGTGAAGGTTTTAACCTTGGATCATCATTCTTAGAGCCTGTAAAAGTAGATAACTACGAGCTTGGCTGGAAAGGTAACTTTAATAACTTCTCGTCAAGCTTAGCGGTATTCCACTCTACTTCTGACTTAGGTGCTGTGCAATCATTCAACAATGGTTTAGTCCTCGCCCGAACCAAAGAGAAAGTTACTGGGGTTGAAGCAACACTTGATTATCTTGATGATGCAAATGTGTGGGGAACTGGCGGTAGTGTTACGTGGATGAAAGGCCGTGAAAAACCTCAAAACGGTTCTGAACAAGACATGACAGGCTTCCGTATTCCACCATTAAAACTCACAGCTTATGTTTCTTATAGTCCAACTGAAACTTGGACGAACCGATTACAAGCAACTTACTTCGGTTCAGAAGATTACCGTCTAAATGGTGTAAATAGTTTTGGTCGCTACGATGTAAAATCTTATACCACAGCAGATTTGATCAGCAGCTTTGCGCTGAACAAGAAAGACACCATGACCATTGGTTTAGAAAATATGTTTAACCGCAAGTACTACCCGCTTTATAGCCAATTACTAAGAACGAGCGATAACACCAGCCACTTATTAGCAAATGGTATAACGCTTAAAGTGACTTATAGTCATAAATGGTAAGAACTTTGCTTAGTTCCTAATACAGTAAAAGCCCCGACCTCGGGGCTTTTACTTTTAGAGTATTTTATAAAAACATCGCTATAAAATATTGGAATTGCTTATCTCTTTCATCTACATCGTTATGACTCTGCC
The DNA here is from genome assembly GCF_027854645.1 of Acinetobacter sp. AOR41_HL. NCBI lineage: Bacteria > Pseudomonadati > Pseudomonadota > Gammaproteobacteria > Moraxellales > Moraxellaceae > Acinetobacter > Acinetobacter sp. AOR41_HL. Next base: position 60,625 of record NZ_JAKTHZ010000027.1, read on the forward strand.
TTTGAATAATAGCACCTTCAATCATCTGTAGAAATAGTTTAGCCTCATCATAAGAAGTATACGCTTTAAGCATTCTTAGCTGACTATAGATTTCATTGGTGAGCCACATTCTATATCTCACCGCAGTTTGATAAGCGTTTGGATAATTATTTTTAGTTTCAAAAATAGTTTTCAATAACAGGTAATACGGCCCTTCTAAGTCTGTATGTAAGTCATACAGTGTTTTGAGTTTGTCTCTCACGTTTGAGTCTTGGTCATATTCCACCGTTGCAACAACTTTGTCTTGAAGACGTTGTTTTTGCATAAGTAGGCAGATTTCAATAAACCGCGCTTTGGACTGAAAGTAATGATAAAACGTCATTTTTGTAATTTCAGACTCTTTCACTATTCTGTCGACACCAACAAGGTGAAATCCGTGTTGATGGAATAAATGAATTGCCTGATTCACAACTTTTAAAGCACGTGTAGAAAGCACTAAAGGTGACATATTTGTACCGTTTAAAATAATTTTTTGTTGTATCTAAAAGAGATAGAAATGCCGTCACTCTTAAATTGAGCGGTAAAAAAAGCATGCAAAAGCGGCACAACAAAGGTGTGCTCGCCTATCTCAGGTTTATTGTTGCTATGATTTTTGAGTCGTAACGATTCTTAAGGTGTAGAAAACCTAGAGTCGATTAAACCGATTTATAGGATGTTGAAATGGTATGAATAAAGAGATTTTGGCAAAGGCCAATAAATGAGAAGAAATAGTACGCATAGCGAACTCCTAGATGAAATAGAAGTTCTACCCAATCACTGTCAAATGATTATGGTGGTAGAACGAAGGCGGGTTGACAGACCAGTCATCTAGGAACTGGCACGCCCGAAGGCGTCCCTCCTCCGTCCTACCGCTACGAAGGGAGACGAACGAGTTCAACACCAAAAAATTACTTTCTTGATGTTCTAGATGATGGCGACCTGTCAAAGTCGACTGGCAATGTAGGCCAGCAGGCAAAGGATAATCGGAGAGATTTGGGGTGTCAATGTGATATTGGCTAGAAAATGGATAAATAATTTTTTGTTTTTCATTAGATTATAATTCTGCTAATAAAATTCTTAATACTTTCTCATTAGTTTATTAAAGAAACATCCAGTACAAATATATCGATCATACCCTTTAACTCAACAGGTAATTTCGTTTCAAGTACTTCCCTAAGATGAGATGCTGTTTCAATATTATGATTTACTTTATTTGCAATTTTCTCATTTGCACCAAACCATAATACAAAGTAAATACCTTGTTGTTCTGCATCAGGATGAATCGAATATTTTTGGAAAAGTTGAGTTGAAGCAGCATTATATAAATCTTCATGCCATTGACCTTTGGATTCTAATACTAAAAGTTTTCTTTTATTATCAATTATTTTAGTAAATGTTATATCACAACGATTAGAATCTTTGAGTTGATGTTCAACATTTACGGTTATTCCTTTATTTTCAAGGCGTAATCTTAATCTATCTGCAACACGTAATGTAGCTTCAATCTCATTCAATCTTCTTTTCTCTGAAAATTTATTATTAATATATTGTTTGTTATAAAAGATATCTTTTGAAGTAGTTTCACTGCCCTTTAGATCATTTTGAAATCTTTCAAGCTCTTCAATAATCAAAGACCTCATACTTTCTACTGTAGCTAACTCATCATTATCGAGAAAATTTACAATTAATTCAGGTGCAGGTGCTTCAAAATTTAATAAATTAATTGCACGAATCAATGTAGAACGAATACTTTTTAACTCAGCCCACATATCCACAAATCTTTTATCCAAAATTAACTTATTTACAATTAATAAAGCATCTTTTGATTTTTTTTGTGAAAGCTTCCATATTAAACTTTTTAAAAATCTATAGGCAGTCTCACTTGAAGTATTAATTGTTCCAAAAGTATCTGATAATTCTACTTTTGGCCAAATTTCAACAAAGTGATCTAAAATCATCCAAATTTTTAAAGGTGTTAATACAGGCCATAAAGAATCATTGCTATTGTAAAAGCTATCTATTCTATTATTTAGCTGAAAGATAGTATCTTCTTGCTCTTTTAAATATTTCCAATAAAACTCTATCTCAGCTTCATCAAGAAAAAAGAAAGCTCTAATAAACCAAAAATTTGCTTTATCATTTAAGAAATTATAATTTTCACATTCTTTTGATAATTCTGATTTTATTTGAAAACATTTCTGCAAAACAAGTTCCCTAATTTTTTCTTGATCACAGAATTTAACGCATAAGCTGAAAACTGCCTCCAAGTTTTCTATATTCATTTGAGGATATGTATGCATCCAGTCTAAAGGTAACACCTCTCGGAAAGATTTAAACTGGTCATCGTACTTTAACCAATTTAATTTCATTTTTTGAGTTGAACTAAAATAAAATTGAGGCTCAATATAGTCTTTTATGAATTTATCTTTTTTTGCTATATCAGTAAATAATAGTCTATCTACTTCATTTTTAAAAAATTTAATTTCATCTCTATCTATTATAGGGTGCTTTTCATCAAAATTAAGGCGTAATATTTCCAATAATTCATGATTAATTTCTTTTAGATTACCAGTTTCCCTAAAGATTTCTAGACATGAAGCATATAAAACGACCTCACAATTATAAGCAGGCGAACCAAAATTTATTTTTTTATCTCTTTTCAAATCAATAATATATGGTTCAATATAACTTATACAATTTTTAAGTATCGTTTTGATAATTTGACAATTTCCAAATTCTGCTTCAATTCTATCAGGCCAATATAAGGTATATCTTGCTAAGTCATACAAGCATGAAAAATTCCCTACTCTTTCAATTAGTTCCTGATTATTTTCAATATATTGAATCTTATTATTTCTTAATATTTGTTGTTTTAGTTTTCCATTTTTTATACGTCTTCCATTTATAAGTTTTTTATTACTTTTATATTGCTTAATTGATTGTATATTTTTCTGAGTCCAAACTCTTAGAAAATCATTATTTTTATGAGCTTGTTTTTTTGCATACTGTCTAATTTTATAATTCATTTTACTTTCATAAGAGTTATAAAACTGATGAGTAGGAGCAAAATAGCCCCATAAATAACAATTATTTTCTTCAAATGCTAAGTCCAATATAAAATAATAATCATCTAATTTAAATCTAAGTCCAGCATGTCTAAAAGAAATTAAATTAAATCTAGTAATTTCATGATTTTTATCTTGGCCATTATTCTGTGTAAAAGCAGCCTTAAAAATACCTTGCCTCAATTCATCTTTTTCTTGTAATACCTTTACAGCAACACTATCTTTCTCATTCTTACTATTATGAAAATTAAGATTTTTCAACCACTTCCAAATTATTTCTGGATCATGATTCTTCTGTTCTAATTCAAAATATCGATCCAAAAGTATCCCTACTACTTTACTTACTCCCTCTCTACAATAACATTCAATAAACTCTTTCTTGCAATCACATTGAATTTTTACAGTTAAATCGTTAATTATATCAACAATTAGTTCATAATTAATATTAGAAACAACCTGCCTAATAAAATATCTTTCACCAATTATAAGTTTTCTATCAGGATTATTATCTTTTGGATATAAAGAGGTACATGCCATAAAAAAATCTAAAACTAAATTATAAGAAACTTCACTTATACCTATTTTTTCCATAATATGTGATGCAATATTTAAAGAAGAATTATTTCTTATTTTTATAAGGCTCTCTAAAACTATAGAAGCATCATAATTTTCTATTTCTGTTAGTCTTGCACAGGCTAAATCTCTTATATATTTATCAATATTTTCATTTAATACTATTTTTTCTAAATCAGCACATATTGATTTAAGTATTATTGATTTTTCCAACAGTTCAAGTATTAAACCTCTTAAATGATTTTTTTCTTCATCTACCGATAAAATTTTTTGTATGATAAATATCGATTTATCATCAAAAAAATTAACTATACTAAAACTCCTCCACATATCATTACGTCTGAAGAAAGGATCTTCTTCAACTAAGACCATTAACTTTTGTAATAAATACTTCTTCGATGAGGATAACAATTGAGATGGATCACCATTTGCTATAACAGCATATGGATCTATATCTATTAGACTCTCTTGAATATATTTATCACCTAATGCAGCCATCCAGCCAACTAAACCTCTCAGTTCGTCTCTTACAATCCCGTTAGGAGCAATAATTGATAGGCATTGACGAAGTGAAATATTATTCCTATAGGAATTTATCTTATTAATTAGATAGTTAGCCGCCCCATATTCCATAACAATTTTATGTATAGGTATATGCTGGTTTTCATTATCGGATAGTTTGAAAAGCCTAGTGGATATCAATGATAAGTATTGATCTGAATCTAATTTTAGCAATGAATCAATACGTGGATAAAGATGATCTAATCCACTATCATTTGTGCTTATACCTTCTGCACCAGATAAAATAATTTTTGCAAATATTTCTTCAGCTAGTTCTATTTTTGCTTTTTGATTTAAATCATTTCTAAAGCTAAATGCTATATTTTTTTCCTGCGCTAAGCCTTTAAATGCTTGACTAAATATAGACTTTCTGTCAGGAAAAGAATAGTTACTTTGAATATATGCATCTGCAAGAAGTTTTAAAAATTGAGGATTGGGTAACAATGGATTTAGATTATATTTATTAATTTCCTGTTGAAACTTTTCAAAATCTTCATCGGGTTTATAATTTTCAAAAATTTCTTGCTGCTCTGACTCACTGAAAGGATATAAACGGAAAATTTCTGGTTCAAATTCAAAAAATTCTTTTATTTGATAACTATAAGCTTGTTCCCACTCACTAGATCTACTTGATAAAATTAAAGTAGAAGGTGCTATATCTGCCGCTTTTCCTAATAATTCATAAATTGCTGATTGATCAACTCTAACTAACTCATCTAATGCATCTATAATTAAAGCCGATTTTTTTTCTAATATACTCTTTTTTAAGAATACATTTGCGGTATTTTTTTTAGCATTTAACTGCTCAGAAAAACTTTCTAGCAAAGATGTCTTGCCTGCCCCAGGCTCAGCTAAAATGATTATTATTTTAAAAGAAGCTATAACTTCTGCTTCAGTAAATTCCTTCTCATCATTATGAAGTTTTCTTGGTAAGTAAAAATTTAAAGCCATTTCAAAAAAAATATAATTTAACGATATTGTTTTACAATGAAATTAGTTACGTGTCTATTACAAAAATTTCTAAGTTGACAGTTTTATAAGTAATTATTTTTCTATAACTACTTTTAAGACTCACTAAGAACGCTATCTGGTCACTCTTACTGAAACAGTGAACTCGGATTCATCATAACTCCTATTCAGTAAAGTCCAATGCATACAATTGGGCAGCTCCTTGATGTATATTCTCTAATTTAACTGTTAGTTATATATTGTGATACACCGATAAAATGAATAATAAAATCCATTTTATCGGCTTGCCTACAGAGGCTTTTTAAGATTCCATTTTATTTTCTAATATAGTTTGGAAACTCTTTTAAAACCGTGCTACATAATTGACCTTTCATATCTTCACGTTTGCGTGCTTCAAATTGGTCCATACCTAATCTCATAACTTCTTTACCATACTTTTCACCTAGTTCATGTTTGGTACATTTGTCAGATTCATGAACTAATTCTTGTGAAGTATAGTGATAATTACAATCAAGTTGAGCACGGCTTAAAAAACCATGTAGTTGTACTGTTCTCTCGCAAGTCGTTCGCTGTATATAAGTTTTAGGCTCTTGAGCAGCATAAACTGATGTACCTACCAATAAAGTGAAAGCTGTTACTAAAAAATTACGCATTATTTCCCCGATAAAATTATTAAAAGTATAAGTGGCAATGTTGCAGGTGTATTAAATAATAATTGTTTATAAGTGTCTATTAATAATAAGAAAGTTAGATAAATCCTCTTATCTTTTGAATATTTCATCACCTTAATAAAAATGTGGGATTAATTTTTAATGGATAATTGATATAAGTTTTTATAATTATCTTTATTAGTTAAATTAAATCTTTATTCTAGTTAGCTAGGCATTCTATTAAGCTTAATAAAAGAGATTATAAAGCTATATAAGAATAGCTATAAAATAAAATGAGAATTAACTTCATTAAATCAGTTCATTTAGTCTTTTGAAAGAGTATGCGATAGACATGCAAATAGATTTTTTAAATAAAACTAAGATATATGTGAAAGTTTTTTTTAAAGCAATTTTCGAAGCAAAAAATACGCATATTTAAATTTTTATAAGATCCGCAAAGAGCACTGTTTAGTCACCCTTACTGAAACAGTGCTCTTTGCTCCATCACAACTCCTATCCAGTAGAGTCCGATGCATAGAAATAGTGTATGGCTGTCTCACTTAAAATGTTGACTGTATTTTCAGTTTTTTTAAATGATCTCAGCATAAAAATCACGTATATTAAAAATTAACAGAAGAATCTTCTTTGGTTTATATTTTGAACAGCACAGAATACACACTAGATCGCATAGATCGGAAAATATTATCTGCCCTTCGTGGAAATGGCCGCTTAACAGTTGCACAGCTCGCCGAAGAAGTTGGGCTTTCATCTTCGCCCTGCTGGACTCGACTCAAACGTTTAGAAACTCTAAAAATTATTGAAGGCTATACGGTAAACGTAAACCCAAAAGCGATTGGCATTCACGAGTTATTCTTTATTGAAATTACGCTAGAACGCCACGACGACGAAATGCTAGAAAACTTTAGTGAAGCTTTGGCAGATATTCCTGAAGTGGTCGAGGCGCATTTAGTTACGGGTGACTATGATTACTTGGTGAAAGTGGCCGTAAAAGATGCCGAACATTACGAACGCTTTTTACGTAAAAAGCTCTATTCGATTAAAGGTATTCGGCACACGCGTTCAACCTTTGCTTTACGACCACTTAAATCTGCTAATACTGCCGACTTAATGTTGATTGAATAATTGACTTATATAAGCCACTTTAGGTGCTTCATTGTTTTAATTTGATTTTATTCAATGTTGCACATAAAGCCTTCTTGTCGGCTTCTTTTAGCTGAGGGTGCTGAACTGGCCACATATAGCTACAGCCATGCGGTGCCTTGTTATTATTTTTCTTAAGTTCATAGGCAATATTTTTTAAAAGTTCGGTGTTTAAAGAACTAATTTTTAAACGCACTTCGCTTAAGTCCTGAGGCTTCCAGTTGGTTTCAGGGCTAGACAACCAATCTGCTCTATATCGGTACTGAATAGCTTTGGCTACATTCATTTGTGTCACTATAAACGGCTTTACCATTTCGCTATTCAGTCCAAAAGATTCGGCCTCAGAAAGTGATTGGTCAAGTACTTTCTTTTCTTGAGCTAAATCTTCAATCGGTAAATGCTGCTCTGCTTTATAGCCTGCGACATCTTTCATATAAGATAAACGCTCGTTAACTAAACGCGCGGTTTGATCATATTGATATGCTTGCGCCAATGAAGAAAAGCACATCAAAGCTGCAACTGTAGTCGCTACTTTAACCGTTTGTTGAGCGTTCTTAATATTTAACATTTAAGTACCTATCGAAATTATTGTTGTGCTGTCATTCCAAAGCAGTACTCTATTTTAAGAACCCTCGAAAGTAAAATCTCATGATATGCTAAGTTCTTGGCTCCATGCAGAGTCAGGTTGGTGATAGATGTGCTGGCACACTTGTTTTACAGATGAAATAAAGTGCGGGTTTTGTCCATCCCATTTTTCTACCATGCAATACGTCACATGTATGCCTTTGGGCTGAAACTCTCTTGCCAATGACTGCGATAACGCACGAATACCCGCAAACATACTTTGGCTTAATATATCGTGGTGAGGTGAACTATGAGATGGTGCTCCAAGAAAAATAACTGTACCCCGCTGCTGCTTGAGCATGGGTTTCAGCACTAATTGCGACACGCTCACTGCACTTAAACCTGTAGTCTGCCAACTGTGCTCAATTTCTTCTAAAGATAAAGATTCAATATTTGGCGCAGATGAAAAATTTGGCTGAAAGACGCATAACTCAATGGTATGGCGATGCTCTGTTATATATTTCAGCAGACTTTTTAAATGCTTAGTATTTACCAAGTTTAAGCGAACACTTGTTATGCCATCATTTACAGAGCTAACTTGTATGTTCTGAACAATTGCATCATGTACGACTTGATAAACGTGTAATGGAGATTGGCTGTGTTTATCTAAAATTACAAAACTTTGATCAGGTAGTTCTAAATCATGGCCTGCAACCACTGCACAGCCCTGCTTTTTTTGAAACTTCTGAAATATTGTTTTTAGCATATAAGTCTCTCAAAATTTTTCTTGGTATGGGCGTAAATCTAACTCATGTGTCCAGAGTTCAGGACTTTGTAGGTAAAGCATCCAATAGTTTTCTGCTATTGCATTAAGATTAAGCCCGCCCGTCCCACGTGTAAGACGCGCTAAACGACCTAGACCAAATAAAGCCTTATTCACTCTATCCCCATCAACCATTCCATCAATAATGACATGCGCAATATGAATACCTTGAGTTTTATATAGTTGAGCTAAATTTAATGCATAAGCTCGTAAGGCAGATTTGCCCATCGTAAAAGCAGCGAAAAAGGGCTTTCCACGTAATGAAGCACTCGCCCCAGTAAAAATAAGCGTACCGTGTTTTTGTTCTTTAAAAATTCTGAGACTACTTTGAGAAACCAAATAAGCCGATAAAAATGTGGATTGCCACATTTGATTGAAAAATGAGAGTGGACTACGTAAAAAAATTGAGGGAATATTTCCTCCCACATTATGAATAACAGCAGTAATACGTTCGTTTTGACTAGTAATGGTGTCAAATAAGGCTTGTACTTGATGTATATCTTCAGCATCTAAACGAAATGCGGTTGCCTCACCGCCTTTTGTATGAATTTCGGCAGCGACTGCTTCAATTTTCTGGAAAGTTCGCCCAGCAACGTAAACTTTTAATCCTTCTTTTGCAAAACGATGACAAACGGCTGCTCCGATCCCCTGTGAAGCCCCGACACCAATAACAACTGCACAATCTCGTGTTTTACTCGGTGGTTCTAATGACATAGTCGTTTCACCCTGTTTGTTTTTTATACCATAAAGCAATAAACGGACGATTCAAAATTTCTTTACTAAACTTTTTACTTGTTCGAACGACTTCACCAAGTTGAGCAACCACAGCAATGTCTGCAATCGTTTGGTTATCTCCAACCAACCATTCACTTTGAGATAACACCTGCTCAATACGATCTAAGTGTTTAATAAACTCTGCTTCAACATTTTCAGCTTTCATTCGGCCCAAACCTTGAAAGAAAAGCTGTGTTTTTAATTCGGCTAAAATAAAAGCTTTTACCATTGGCTTTTCATACGCTGGGCGCCCAATGCTACTAATACGGATGGCTTCTTCTAAAGCTTCCGAGTCATTTACCCTTAAATACACTTCATAAAAATAAAGAGACTCATCTGCCCAGTCTTCCCACAGTTCGGCAAGTGCCTTCTGATTTGGATCTTCAGGATAAAGTCGCGGTGTATCTGGATAGGCTTCATCTAAATAACGAGCAATACGGGTACTGTCTTGTATACGTTGTCCTTTATCATCAATAACGGGGACTTTACCCACTTTACTCAGCAAAGGAACTTTAGCACCAAGAATACCGTTATAGTTCACTGTATTAAATGAAATTCCCTTAAATTTCAAAGCCCTTGAAATTTTTTGACAAAATGGAGAAATTTCCCACTGGTGCAAAATAATATCCGACATTTATTCACCTTTATTTTTTAATTGTCTGTTTTACTGACTAGTTCTTTTTTGGAACTAAAAAATAAATATACAGAATAGCTTTTTAAGTCAAACCATTTTTGATGACGGCCAAGTTCCGAAAACTAAGAATTATTTGATTTTTATTATGATTAAAAAACAGCTTTAAGTATTTACGTTACCTTTTAATTTATAGACTTTTGCAAAGCTATGTACCCTAAAAAACTAAGATACATAGCCTTGATATTTTTCTTATAAAGCAACACCACAAATATCTTTAGTCCCTGTTGGGTAAGTTTGAGTCATTTTGGAATGATCAATTAAAAACTCAATCGATACATCTTTGTTGATATCAACCGCAGCTAAATCCATGTGATTTGAGGTTAAAGAATAATATAAATTATCTAACTTAGATGGGAATGTCGCAAAATAACCTTTATTCATGCCATTAAAGACTAAACCAACTTGATTAGAGTTTTGATTTATATATATACCAATTTTTTGATAACCATCAGTGGTAGCTTCAAGAGGTAAACTAAAACCATTAGAAACTAAAGTATTATCATTTGAAGTTGTCTGAATATAAAAATTATTAGTCGTAGGTCCATGTTGATAAGCAACTATAATATTTAAAGCTTTACCATTTTGCATAATACCAGCTGCGAGTGCTGGGAAAATATTTAGATAGCCCGTATTACTTATTTCTGGAACTTTAAATTTATATTCAAAAGCCAGTATTCCACTGGTAGGTATTGCTTTGTCACCACGAGTATATAGCATGGCAGACGAGTCATTTGCTGCAATAAATCTAGATAAGTATTCTTGGCTATATGCCATATAAATTTGATTTTGCTGAGATGTTTTATAAGAAAACTTAGTTCCATTTATTGTCGGAAACTTCTGTGCAGAACTATTTCCCAAAGACTGTATCTGTGTAGATGTTGCATCAAAGTTATAGGTACATTCAGCAAAAGAGTTACTCATACCCAAAACACCTACTATTGTTGCTAAAATTATCTTTTTCACGTCATTATCCTTTTTATATTTGAACGTTTAGTATATATAAATACATAAATAATTTAACTAAATCAGATAAATGGCATATTTATTACTTCCTAATAATTAAAAAACTAAATCTTATAATTAATAAAGCACTATCTCTTTTAAAGAAATAGTGCCTGAAATAATTAATAAGTCACTGTAACAACAACACTATCAGAGTAGCTACCGGGTCTACTTGCAATGGTAGTACCTTGCGGAATTTTTCCATAAACTGTAGTGGTTTGAGCATTACCTGTTCCAGTGCCAGATACTCCTCCCGTTCCCCCAACGCTATTCACTCCACCTGTAGCATCCCACACCGAACTATAAGCAGCATCTTTGTATAACTGATAGGGAATAAACTCATTATTACTATTGGCCATACGCCTGAACCCTCCGCTTATACGGTTATTGCCATCCCCTAAATAAATCGAATATGGCGTTCCAGAGTTACATGTCGTATTTACAGCACCTTGAGTCGTGTAGTCACGCTTAGTAATACCAATATCATTAATATTGCCGAAATCGACATTTGAGGTTGAGTTTAATTGGCAAAGCGTCGGTACCACAAAGTTCGCTGTTAACGTTACATTTCCAGAACTCCAACTAATGACATCCCCTAAACATAACGCCGCTAGAATATCCATATCCCAAAACAGTTGAACCGTAGTTGTATAGGTTCCTTGAGGATATGCAATGAGCGACCCTGTTCGCGCTGGTACTTTCACATTTACCGAGTAACTAAGAATATTATTTGAAGCGACGGTTACCACTGGACCATACCAAACATTGGAAGTTTGGTTAGTGGTAGAGGAACCGGCTCCACCTACAGTTGCAGTGACTGTATACGGTAACGATACGCTATTATTCGCACTGGTTGTTCCTGTAAATACTGTCTTCATACACATAAATGGAGAGATCTGAATTATTCCTCCATTCGTGCAAGTAATTGTTCCCGAAAAGTTTACAGTTGCATCACTATTAATATTTGCTGCTGTGTAAATAAACGTATTATTTGTCGTTCCAGCTACCGTACAGGCAGCATGCGTTGGACTGAAAAATGCATAAACGAGATAAAATAAGCAAATACCTATAAAGTATTTTAAATATAAGAAAATTTTTTTATAGCTCTCTATTTGAGCCTTATTCATAATATTTAATGACATATATAAGGTCCCAATTTCTTAGTTGAGTACTGATTACTGTTATAAGTGAAGTTAACTTGGCATGAACCATGATCGAGAAGATCTACTTCAAGTTTGTTTTGTTGTAATAGGTTGGGAACAAATACTTCACCGTCATAGCCCACTACAGCATCTTGTTGCCCATTAATTCGAACGCTATAACCCGGTAATAATGGTGAGTTGTTTTTATCAACCACTCTCACCAAACCTGAAATAACCTGATGAGCACCAAAGTCGACTAAAGTCCCTTGGCGATAGCCTACTACTGTTTTTTGATCTGTAGATTTAACATTCCAATTTAAAGGCAGATATGATGGATCTAAATAAATATGGTTCTCTCTATACGGCATAAGGCTTGGTATAAGAAACCTTCCAGACTTGTCCGTTGTTCCTAGATTTATCCCACCATTTAAAATTTGGCTTTGCGGTCCAGCATTGGTGACAACAGCATAACCATCTCCAATTTCATTCGCCGCAAATATACGGCCTGCTGCTGCAACTAAAGATCCTGTCGCTGAAAGTGCAACTTGGTCATTATCTCCAATTCTGTTATAGCGACCTGTCAGGTACGCAGCTCGTGCTCGATAAGAGCCATAGACCGATGCATTGTTAGCATGTGCATCTTGATCCCGTTCAACATAACCACCCCATCCAAATGAACCAACTTGCGGTTCCGATAAAACAAATACTTCTTGCCGATAAGTCAATCTGCCACTATCACTAGATAAGCTAGAAATTGCATTGACTCTGGTAGATGGTGTATAGCGAAGTGCAAAGTAAATGCCATAGTCCTTATGGTTTTCATAGTCTTTATAAGCTGAACTATAAAAGCCCCAGTTCTTGTTCAAACTTCCACTTAAGTTGGCAGACAGTAACTTATACGAGTTATCACTGTATTTGATCTGGTTATAACCGACATAAATGCTATAGCCCGGATAGAAGTTATAATTAATCCCTGCCCTAATAATCTCGTCTGCCAGCGCGCTGTAGTTCAAATAATTTTGTGGCTCAGAAGTAATCTGGTTATCTTTTAAATATCGAATTTGAGACACCCGTGCCAAGTCAAAATAGTTATCAAATACTTTGCGGTAGCTGGTGTTAAATGAAATGTTCTTGCTAATTCGCCCTTCTAAACCAACCAGAGCCGAATAGCCATTTTCATCTTTATACTGACTTGCAGCAATATCGGCATTAATCACCCCAACACCAAACAGGTTCTTGGCAAAGCCCGTTCCCAAGTTGGAAAGACCATCTGTGGAAGCTTCTGCACCACCACTTAAAGTCAGTGAGTTGCTATAACCATAACGAATTGCACCAGAGGCAAAGGTGGCATCATCATAATCGTTTGAGTACAGTCCGTAGTTATAACGCGGAACCCCAACATCGACTGAAAACTCATTTATACCTTTTGCCAGAATCTTCGATGAAAAGTAGTAAGGTTTTTTAGTAATGGTTTGCTGACCTGTTGCATCGGTGGTGACCAGTGTGACTTCATTTCCTGAAATAAACGGGAGCTGCTTAACATCAAATGGACCTGAAGGAACAAGGCCTGAATAAATCTTTTGCTGGTTAACGTATAAGTCCAGTGTAGAAGGCAGCGCCGCTGAACCGGAAAACTGTGGTAATGCCGAGGTGACAATATCACCACGTTGGGTATAGGCACTCGACCACTGCAAACCAGCAAGACGCACACTACTGCCCCAGTCAGAACTATTAGAAATAAAATCCCCTAGGGTATATATCCTGACTTTTTCAGGATCTACATATTGCCACTTGCTCTCTAAGCGCACCCACTTCTCATGGCTATAACTATTTTCATTACTACCGTTGTATAAAACGCCTGATGAAAAATTACCAAGCGCGCTGTTAAAAATCCCTTCTGCCGAACCTGAGAAAATACTCTCATCATTAGTAATGGTGTGATACATGCTGTAATTCAGAATTGCAGCATTTAAAGGTTTCATTTTTAGTAAGTTGGTGTTTGTAGTCGGTTGACCAGTTAAGTCAACAGAATAGTCACTCAGCATACTCGCAGGAACCTGTAAGTTTAGAGACTGCTCATTTTCCAGATACTTAAACTGGATTCCTTTCAGTTCATTAATACATACCCATTGGGTGTCAGGGATATGTTCATCCATTTTCAGTCTTAAGGCTTTTAGGTCACTAGAACGAATATATAGTTTTCCATCTTTAGATTGTTTTACAGAAAATAAGTCTTCAGAGGTATTTGAATTAATAGAAATATTTAAAAATAGCTGAGTAAAAGTATGTTCTTGCTCTTGTCCATCCGTCTTTTCGTGCATATATTTATTATCGTTACTTATAGACTTAGGAACACTGGGAACCGCAGTGTTTGTATGATCTAAAAGTTGTTCAGCAAATAAATGTGCTGGAAAATATGCGACACATAAGACACCTATAATATATTTCATATAAGCCTCTTAAAGTGTGGTTTTTTTACCATTAACTGTTAGAGAAATACTGTATTTGTGATTTGGCTGATATGTAAAATTATTAATTGAGTAATTTTTTGATTTTCCGGAAAGAATATAACCATTTACGGTATTTACTTTAATCGGATAACTTTTATTCTCTGTGTTATCTACAAGAATTAAGTCATTTAAAAGTGCATGTCTGTTACCAATATTACTAATATTCAAGGAAGTATCATTTTGCTTCGCATCAATTTTCCAGTTCAGTTGGGTAATCGCATCTTTATTTACTACAAATACAGGTAATGATGAGCGAAGTAATACATTTACACCTTGAGATGCTTTACGACTATCGATAGGTTTTGGTAATTCATCAAGAATAATACGATAAGTTTTTTCACCAGAAATTGGTTCTGGCTTAATACGGACTACACGCAAATTATAAGAATCATTCGGTTTTAATTTTAAGAAAGGTGGACTAATTGCAATATCATCTGTTGGAATTAATTGATCTTGTCCAGCATTCTGAGTCCATTCAAATATACGTATTTGTAAGTCAGCACTTTCGTTCGACTGATTATATAAACTAATTGAGGACGCAGATTGATCACTCAATATTTCAACATTCACAGGAGAAAGACGTATTGAGGCAGCATTTAACACACTAGGCAAAAATAACAATAAAATTGTAGCAACAAAGATATTTTTTTTCATAACTTGCCCAGAATTACTTTTCTCAAATTAAGCTAGAGCTAGCTCTTACAAAAGAGCTAGCGACAACAATGAACAGAACTTATTTAAAAAATTAATAAGTCACAGTCACAGTTACTGTGTCAACATAGCTACCAGCGCTTGGCAAAGCTGAACCAGCAGGAAGACGGCCATACACGTTCACTGTTTGTACTGCACCACTACCAGTTCCACTATAAGCTGTTGTAGCAATTCCAATCGCGGTACCGCGGCCTGTATCTGAATACAAGTTATAAGGGATATATTCGTTACTTGTTGCCCCACCGATCATTCGTCGTTGAGTGGATAAAACATTTTGACCACCATCAAATGACAAAGTCCATGGCACAGTGTTGTTACAAAGGACTTTAATTGCTGTACCGCCTGTCGTTGTGGTATCTGCATCAACATTACTAGTCAGAGAACTTAAAGTACCAAAGTCCAAAACCGCATTTGTTGTGGTACCTGTTGCAGAGGTATTAAGGACACAACTATTTGTTACTGTCGCCTTAACAGTTAATGTCCCCGTTGCTGTAGCGGCATTTGCTGCATTAACAGAAATTAATGCTATAGCAAGTGCTGATAAATAAAAAAAAGTCTTTTTCATGGTCAAAACCTTTTGAATGAAATTGTCGAATTAATAGATATAAAAAAATTAACTCTTATCCTTACAATCATTTTTATTTGACTGCTCTTTTAAAGCTTATTTTTTATTCCTATTTTTAAATATCATACATAAAAATAATTAAAATGCATGAGTTTGTTATTATTTTAATTTCCAACTAACAAAATACTGTTAATAAAACTTAATTTCCAATTATAAAAAAAGACATAACAAAATTACAAATAATTGATTTATATTAATTTAAAAGAGATTCAACAATATTTACCTGTAAAAATTTAACCAAATATTTCAATCTATATTTTTATTGAACTTGGTCACACAAATCAATTTTTTAACCAAATAATTCACTTAAAATTAAAGTATTTTATTTTTTAATATATTTAAATAATACATTTAATATTAATTAAAAAACTTTATAGTTTAAAAATACAAAATAATGGTCAAAATAAAGGCCTCATACGAGACCTTTATTAAGTATTGTTAAATAATTAAACGCTTAACATACTATTTAAAGTTTCAGAAACGTTTTTAGATTTCACTTTAGGCTGTAATGCCTGCAAAGCTTGTTGCACTTGCGTACGTTGAGGCTCTGCAAGCGTATACCAGCGTGACAATACCTGTAATAAACGTGAACCTAAAATTGGATTTTTCTCGTCAAGATATTGCGCAAGATTAATAAAGTGCGCTACACCAAAGCCCCAAGTATTTTCAGGGTTATTTGACAAGCCACCACTTACAGCACGAATACGGTTTGGCGTCGTTAGGTCATAATCAGGATGTTGAATTAAATACTCGATTGTTTCTGCTGTCGCATTTGGATTGGCTGCCTGAATCATAAACCATTGGTCTAAAGACAATGCTTCATCTTTAAAGCGGTTATAGAAATCAGCAAGGGCTTCTTGTGCTTGAGGCGCATTTTGCCAAACTAATACACGTAGCGCACCTAAACGTTCAGACATATTGCCTGTGCTTTGATATTGCTCGTAAGCCAATTCAAATGCACTTTGGTCGCCCTGACGTGCCATCATCATAAGCATAATGTTCTTTAATGCACGTACACCCATCGCTAAAGAAAATTCTTTTTGCAAGTCTGGGTCCAGGGTAAGGTAAGTCTCTTTCCAGAATGAACCCAAATCTTGTGCTAAACGATTCAGCAAGGCTTCACGTTTTACATGAATATCGGCTGGTGCATAGTTTTGATCAATACGACTACCCAAATAACCTTCAGTTGGTACATCAAATAAACGAGATGCTAAAAGTGGATCACGACCAACTAAATCAGGCAATGTACTTTGAATAGCTTGAATATAAATATCCGCAGAGTGATCTTCTAACAAAATACGTTCAAGCAAGGTTTGTGTTGCTTGCCATTGGTTAAAACCATTTGTTTCATGCTGAATCAAGAATGCTAATTCTTCATCACTGTAATCGAATATCAGATTTACAGGTGCAGAGAAGTTACGTAATAGCGACGCAACTGGTTGCTCAGTCACTCCTGTAAACTCAATAGTAGCTTCATCTTGGTCAAACAAATACACGCCATCTTTAACACCATTTACAAATAGGCTGTCGCTATGAAGTGTATATTGCTCACCTGTTTTAGCATTAAATAGCGCCAACGCTACAGGAATCGGAACAGCTTTTAAGTTTGGATATTTCGGATGCACTTTTAGGCTTTGTTTAAAGCTTAAACGATAAGTTTGTGCTGCTGCATCATATTCACCTTTCGCTTCAAGCTTTGGTGTACCTGGTTGGTTATACCAAGTTAAGAATGCAGATAAATCGACACCTGAACCTGCTGACAATGCTGCAACCCAATCTTCTACAGTTACGGCTTGTCCATCATGACGGCGGAAATATTCATCCGTTCCCTGACGGAATTTTTCTTTACCCAGTAATGTCGACATCATGCGGTTAATTTCCGCACCTTTTTCATAAACAGTCGCTGTATAGAAGTTATTAATTTCTACAAAGTGGTCTGGGCGTGGTGGATGCGACAAAGGACCTGCATCTTCCGGGAATTGATGCGATTTAAGTACAGCGACATCGTCAATACGTTGAACCGCAGCAGATTGCAGATCTTCCGAGAAAGACTGATCACGGAATACGGTTAAACCTTCTTTTAAGCACAACTGGAACCAGTCACGGCAAGTAATACGGTTCCCTGTCCAGTTATGGAAATATTCATGGGCAATCACAGACTGTACACGCATAATCGCTGCGTCAGTTGTATATTCTTCATCGGCAAGTACACATGAGGTATTAAAGATATTTAAACCTTTATTTTCCATTGCACCCATGTTGAACTGGCTCACCGCCACAATCATATAGTTGTCGAGATCATAAGCACGGCCGTAGTGTTCTTCATCCCAACGCATAGAATGCTTTAATGCTTCCATCGCGATATGGCATTTTGGAATATCTTTCTCAATCGCATAGATTTCTAAAGCGACATCACGCCCTTCTGAAGTCGTATAGCGATCTTTCAATACAGCCAAATCACCAATCACACAAGCAAACAAATAGCTTGGCTTTTTAGTCGGGTCTTGCCAGATCGCAAAGTGACGGTTTTCACCAACTTCACCGGTTTCAAGCAAGTTACCATTCGCAAGTAATACCGGATATTTTTTGTCTGCTTCTACACGTGTAGTAAAAACTGAAAGTACGTCTGGACGGTCTGGATAGAACGTAATTTTACGGAAACCTTCAGGCTCATTTTGCGTTACAAACAAGTCACCAGCTTTATATAAACCTTCAAGCTGAGTGTTGGTTTCAGGGTGAATAATAACTTGAGTTTGTAAAATGACTTCATCTGGTGCATCAGTGATCACCAGTTGTTCACTATCGAGTGAATATTGTGCAGGAGTAAGATCTTGTCCATTGAGCTGAATAGATTGCAACTCAAGATCACGGCCCAATAGCACCAAGTCTCCAGCAGTTTGACGCTTCATGACCAATGTTGAATCAACAATTGTTTTATCGTCATAGACTTGAATATCAAGATTAATTGATTCAACCAAGAACGCAGGTTTTTGATAATCTTTTAAATAAACTGTTTGATCTGCCTGAACTGGAGGCTGCGCCGCAATATTCATCTTTATTCCTTATATACTTTTCGGAAACCGTAGTACGAATTTTATGAATTTGATCATACACATTCATACATACTATGTTTGTTTACCTTTATAAAATTAATGGGACTTCATTTATACATTTCAAATTAGAATCGTCTTTTATTAGCACAGATTAGACCAAAATTACGATAATCGCTGCTTATATAATCAATCTATACAATAAAAATAAAACTCCTTTCGCTTTTAACATTTTTGAGGAGCTGCTTACATTTTGGGCATGGTTCTTGCCTTATCCAATATACCAGTATAAGTATTTCAATCAGAACAAAAGGAACTCACTATGGAATTAAAAACTTATTTACATCGATTAGAAAATATTAAAGCGATTCATGATCTAGATGCAGCAGGACTCGACCATCATGTGATTGCCGTGTTCTTGTCTGCCGAAGGTATTTCAATGACTGCTCAGGAGGTAACTACTATCGTTAATACTTATGACGCCTTAGGTAAAGTGAAATTACCAAGTAAAAAAGTGCAGGCACTTATCAATGCCAAAAAACTTGGACAAAATGATGAGACCTTGCCGTGCCCTGTTTAATCTTAACTTTTAACCGCTTATGAAAACCTAAAGTCAAAGCAAAGACTTTAGGTTTTCTATTTTTGCACCAAACAAAAAGACAATCTCAGCTATCGGCAATGCGGCTGTGTATAATAGGTCAGTCGTGATTGATTTAAACGCTCGGAGCAAAATGGCCTTACAAATTCTACAAAAACAGCTAGATGAAAGTAGCCATTGTCCTCTCTGCCAAGCGTCGATGTATTGGGTAGATGCCGAACAATTTGAGCAAGATGTTCAATTTCATGAATGTAGCCATTGCCAACATCGTGTATTTAAAGACACAAAAATGACGTGCCACTGTGACCAATGCACAAAACAAAGAAAGAAACTTTTACAGCAAACCCGCCTACAAGAACAACGCCAGTTTAAGTCAAAAGACCAGCCACAACGCAGTTTGGAACAACTGAGTTTTTTACATAAACTTTTTTTACTAAGCCTACTTGATGACTACGCACGAGACGATGTTGCTCATGACGAATACATTCACTGGGACCAGATAAAATATCAGCCGATTACTCCCAACTGGATGTTCCAAAGCCATCTGATTAAACAGCTTCATAAAGATGGGATTTTAAATGCACAAGATCAAACCGATGAACCACAGTGCTTTTATTTAAATATTCGTCTAGATGGTTATAGCGACCCAAGTTTATTTAGTGTAGCTCAGCAACTACGCCACTGGTTCTATGAAAACCTAAGTCTTGGTATTCCATTTCGTAGTGCCGATGAAGTGAAAGATGTGCTGTTTCAGGTGCTCTACCAAGAAATTATTCAGTTCACTCAGTTCTACTGCCGAACTTGGGGTATCCAAATTGCAGGAAGCTCTAATTTTCAAACTTTTTGCTACCGTTTAATGGACTCATTGGCAATTGGACAAATTTATTATTTAATTCAGACTGCACTTGAATACCTTTATAAACAAAAGGCACTACAGCCACGAAATGAAAAGTTTATTAACACCAATCTATTAAAGAAAACTTTAGAGCAATATCGGGAACGGGCTTTGGCTGAAAAGTGGGAAACTTCAATGTTGCCACGCCCTTACAATATTCCTTACAGTAAAATGAGCCACATATTGTTTAACCGCTTTTTAGGTTATGACGAACAGATTTTTGTACAACCTGTATGGAAAGCATGGCGAAAAATTGAACCTCGGTTAAACTTTTATTCGGTTAAACGATGTATGTACTGTGGTTCAAATGATCTAAGTGTTGACTATGATGCAGCAGATTATGTGTCGTTGATTTGCCAAAACTGTAAACATCAAGATCACTATTTTACTCGTTAAATTTCTTATCTCTGGCTTAATAAGGATTATCAGATGACTTCGACATCCAACCTCATTGAACAGGTGATTGAAGCTTGGCAAAACATGCAGGCAAAAACGCCTCTTGTGCAATGTATTACCAATAGCGTTGCTGCCAACTATACAGCCAATGTGTTACTCGCTTCCGGTGCTTCACCTGCCATGATTGATAATCCTTATGAAGCAGAAAGTTTTACCAAAATTTCATCGGCTTTAAGCATTAATTTAGGTACACCGACTTTAGAGCAAATGCAAGCCATGCAAATCTCTGCTAAGACTGCACAGCTTAATGAAGTACCGTGGGTACTCGATCCGGTGGGCTACGGACCAATTTTAGCTTGGCGCAGTCAAATGACAGACGAGCTTTTGCAGTTCAAACCAAACGTTATACGTGGTAATGCCTCAGAAATTAGCACGCTTGCAGGCAATCAGGTTCAATCAAAAGGTGTAGACAGCACTTTAAGCAGTGACCAAGCTTATCAACAAGCTTTTTCACTGTTAACACATGCAAGCTGTATCGCTATTTCAGGTGAATCAGATTACATTTTATCTAACGAAATAGATGCTGTGATTCAAGTAAATGGTGGAAGCCCGTTACAACCCAAAATTACCGCAACTGGCTGCGCTTTGGGTGCATTAATTGCAGCCTATAGCGCTGTGACGACACCAACTATTGCAGCTCTTTCAGCTCATATTCATTTTGCAATTGCAGGTAAACTTGCTGCAAATCAAGCACAAACGATGGGTAGTTTTAGTAGCATATTTATGGATTATATCCATATGCTAGATGACAATCTGATTGAGCAATATGCAGATATCAAACTTTTAAATAAACAGGCATAACCTAAGTTATGCCTGAATGACACTAGACTCACTTTAAAAGTAAGTAGATATCTGTCACAAGGTCACATTCATTCACATCATGCACAAAGTTATGATAGTGAAAGAAAACCGGATAATCCCCTGCCTCTTCTGGTTGCTCAGGTAACCAGTTTCTAAAGATGTAATAGACGCTATCTTTAATCTGGTCATGGCTACCCAAATGTCTTACGGTTGCATAACGCCCCACAGGAATTTCACCTGTCTGTACACCGTAAGTATTTTCAGGTACAGCCTTTTCAATTGAACCGGCAATATCAAATCGAAACTCATCAGATGGAGTCTGTTCAGGGTCAGCAAAAGGAATACCATAAGTTCTAGACTTGGTCACTGGTGACAAACCTGTTTCTTTGCGCCAAGCAATAAAACGTGCAGCCGTTTCAAAGACTTTATCAGGGCTTCCTAAATGCGATAAATACGCAATCTTTTCAGCAGGTCGCTCAACAATATTTACATTCATTTTTAACTCACTTTTCGGAATCGTAAAAACAAACTTCTGATGCCAAGATTCCCAGTCCGGTTTATCTCTAAAAGCTCGAGGAGTTTGATCAAATGAACGCTTAAATGCACGAGTAAATGCCTCTGGACTATCAAACCCTGCTTGTAATGCAATCTCAATAATCTTAAGATCAGGTTCAAAAGCCAATTGAAATGAGGCCCGCTTTAAACGAGAAAGTTGAATAAACTTCATCACATTTAAACCAATATGAATGGCAAAAATGCGATGAAAATGGAACTTAGATAAAGCTGCGATCTGGCTCAATCGATCAACATCTAGGTCTTCATCTAGATGTCTTTGAATATAATCGCAAACCAGTTGCAGCTTTTGTGTATATACAGCCATACATTCATGTCTGTTCATTCGATAGCACTACTTTTACATAGTGCTCATCGCTATTCTTGATCGAAATTGCGTTTTTTAGAATTATACAACTTGCTTAAAATAATCGTCTCTTGGCATGTCGATAAGCTCAACACACAATTGAATTTCTTTATTAAACTCTTGTGGTAGATATTTTTTGTTGCTGAGCGCCGCTAATAACTGCTCACCCACAAGCTGTTTTTGTTCAGCAGTTCTTCCCGACAAAATATAGGCTTTTACATGGATATAGGCTTGATCAATCCCTAAGCCAATCAGAAAAACTTCATCTTTACGTGCACGGCTTTTGATGTCTTCTGGACTAAACAACTCTGTTTCAATCAATGTGGTATTAATTTCTTCAAGTAATTGTTTTGCATTTAGTCCAGTTAAGTTATCTGAATAATCAACTACAACGTGCGGCATAGCCACCTCAATTTATATAATAAGTCATTAAGCCCATTGAACTTTATTCAATAAATAATAAAGCTAATCGAACTTGATCATATCCCATTCGAGGGCTAGTTGCTTCAACAATTGGTCTTAGTTTGATCGAACCATCATCAGAAAAATGATCTGGATTTTGACGCTTTTTCAACTTCTTATAAATTTTACGGACTTCTTCGACCACTTCTTCACCTGGGTGAGCAACCGAAATATCTAGTTTTTGCTCTTTATGCAGTCGAGCCAAGTGATTAATAATAGTTGCTGGTGTTAGACCACGTTCATGCGCGATATCTTCAATTTCGTAACCTTCTTCAAACAAGACACGTGTCTCGTCTAACGTTGCCGTAGCATAATTTTGCTTACCACCTTTTGCGAGTTTCTTCTCATTACGAGAAATCTCGGTTTCATTTAAGGTGCCGCCACAGTGACGGATAAAGGCTTTGTGCTGGGCAGTTAAATCGACATCAGCAAAATTATCTTCGGCTTCAGCCGATAATTCCTGAAAACGGCGATCAGCTTTTACAGCAAGACTATCTAGCTCTAAGGCCTGCTCATTAAATCCTAATAATTTTAATCCTGTTAAAGATTTCAAACGTGAGAGCGCAACATAACCTTGCCCTTTTTCAAAGGTATGCATCAGGTTAATTTCAGCAGCTTCCAAAGTCATACCTTGGCTTTTATGAATGGTAATCGCCCATGCCAAACGAAGTGGAACTTGCTGGAAACTTGCAATGACTTTTCCTGCTTCATTTTCAATTGACCATGTTTCAGGCGCTACCAACAAAGTTGTACCATCGGTTAATTTTACCTTTGGTAGTAACCCGTTTTCGTCATCTTCCTCAAAGCCGATCACTTCACCTAGACTTCCGTTGATATAACCCATATCAAAGTTGTTTTTTACAAACATGACTTTGGCATGCTTTTTCAAAGTAAGTTCTTCTGGTGCACGAACTGATGATTTTAAAGTTTCTAATAGTTTTTCATTACCATCTAAAACTGCATTGAATTGATGTCCTTCATTATCAATTTCATTTAAGTGTTGATAATTGATATTGTCGACATCCATATTGTGCGTATAAAGACGAGTAAATGTCTCACCAATGTCATGTGTACGTGATTGATGTAAAGCTTGCAAATGTTCAGCTTGAATACTTTGCGCACGGATGGCATTTAAAATCTGATTTAAAATTTCATCGTCTTGACGGTGCTGTTCTGTTAAATAGCATACGCGGAATTTAGCTTCGACCCATGCATCTGACATAAAACAGAACTTATCGCGATTAGCTTCACCATTACGGCCTACAGGTGGCAACTGAAAAAAGTCTCCAGCCACAATCACTTGAATGCCGCCAAAAGCTTCATCACTTTCTTTAAAATATTTTAAAACCTGATTGACCAGATTAAGCTGCTTCGCATGGAGCATCGAGATTTCATCAATGACGAGAACTTGCGCATTTTCAAGGTGTTCCTTGAGATATTTACGCTCTTTCATACGTTTTAGATCGTCGTCAGTTAACTGATCTTTAATGCCGATGCCCGCCCACGTATGAATGGTCATACCGTTCATATGCGTTGCAGCAATACCTGTCGATGCTGTAATCGCTACAGGCACTTTACGTGCTTTTAGATATTGGATGTACTGATTGAGTGTATAGGTTTTCCCTGCACCAGCCGAACCGGTTAAAAAAACATTTTCACCTGCTTTGAGCAGTTTAAGTGCAGTTTCCTGTTTCATAATCTCATATGTACATTTTCAACAGCCCATAGCTTAACGATTTTCCCGAAAAATTTAAATGAATGAACCAAACTTTCTATAAAAACAATATAAATCAACTACTAACATCAAGTTTGTATTTGGTAGGTTTTTGGTAGGTAGGAAAATAATCTACACATCACAATACTAAGCCCATGGTGAGGCTCACCTGTAATAACAAACAATGGATTTATGGAAAAAGGAATCACTCCATGGCTTTTAAAAATATTGCAGATCAAACAAACGGTTTTTATATTCCTTGCGTATCACTCTTTGGTCCAGGATGTGCCAAAGAAATTGGTACAAAAGCACAAAATCTCGGCGCAAAAAAAGCATTAATTGTGACCGATGAAGGGCTATTTAAATTTGGCGTTGCAGATCTTATTGCAAGCTATTTAACCGAAGCAGGCGTAGCGAGCCATATTTTCCCGGGCGCGGAACCTAACCCAACCGATATTAATGTTCACAATGGCGTGAAAGCCTATAACGACAATGGGTGTGACTTTATTGTTTCGCTAGGCGGTGGTTCATCTCATGACTGTGCGAAAGGAATTGGTTTGGTCACTGCAGGTGGTGGTCATATTCGTGACTACGAAGGCATCGATAAAAGTAAAGTACCAATGACACCATTAATTGCAGTGAATACAACGGCAGGTACTGCATCTGAAATGACTCGCTTTTGTATTATTACCAATACAGACACTCACGTAAAAATGGCAATTGTTGACTGGCGTTGTACCCCACTTATTGCTATAGATGACCCGAAACTCATGATTGCAAAACCAGCGGGTTTAA
Source organism: Acinetobacter sp. AOR41_HL (assembly GCF_027854645.1). NCBI lineage: Bacteria > Pseudomonadati > Pseudomonadota > Gammaproteobacteria > Moraxellales > Moraxellaceae > Acinetobacter > Acinetobacter sp. AOR41_HL. The sequence goes on from NZ_JAKTHZ010000027.1 coordinate 86,157, forward strand.
CAGCAGCAACTGGTATGGATGCGTTAACCCATGCGGTTGAAGCATATGTGTCTACGGCGGCAAACCCAATTACCGATGCGTGTGCTGAAAAAGCAATCACCATGATTAGTCAATGGTTACAGCCTGCTGTCGCAAATGGTGAAAACATTGAAGCACGTGATGCAATGAGTTATGCACAGTATTTGGCAGGTATGGCATTTAACAATGCATCTTTAGGTTATGTCCATGCAATGGCTCACCAGTTAGGCGGGTTCTATAACCTACCTCACGGTGTATGTAACGCAATCTTGCTACCACATGTTTGTGAATTTAACTTAATTGCTTGTCCAGATCGTTATGCAAAAATCGCAGAGTTAATGGGTGTAAATACGCAAGGTCTCACCGTAACAGAAGCTGCGTATGCTGCAATTGATGCCATCCGTAAACTGTCTTCTTCAATTGGTATCCCATCTGGCTTAACAGAATTGGGCGTAAAAACCGAAGACCTCGCGGTTATGGCCGATAACGCTCAAAAAGATGCATGTATGCTGACCAACCCTCGTAAAGCAAACCATGCACAAGTTGTGGAGATTTTCAAAGCCGCTCTTTAATACTGATGTAACGGTATGTTCCTGTAGTAAGTCAAATCCCTCCGACCGTTGACTTACTTTTTGGGAATACTTAGCTCCAGCGGTATTCCCTTTTTTTAAAACCTATATTCCAACCTTCTCTAAACCTGATTGACAATTTGCCCATTTCATTGAAGGATACTCAACATGACTTAATGACAATAGCTCGATAAAAATGAATACATCTACAGCTAAACACAATTATGCCCCAGATATTTTAGGTGCCGGCTACGAACAGCTAACACTCAACTTTCCAGATGATTATGAAGGTAAAGTTATAGCCACCTTAGTTCGTAAAAAGGCCACTCAGCCAACTCAAAAGGCCGTACTTTATATTCATGGTTTTTTAGATTATTTCTTTCAAACTGAAATGGCCGAGCAATTCAATGCGCATGGCTATGACTTCTATGCACTCGATTTAAGAAAATATGGACGCTCAAAGCTGCCTCATCAAATTTTCTATAATGTGCTTGATTTAAATGAATATGATGCCGAAATTACTCAAGCATTAGAGATCATTGGCCAAGAAAAACATACACAAGTATTACTTGCAGGTCATTCGACTGGCGGTTTGACAGCAACGCTTTATGCTACTCATCATCCAGATCATCCACTTATTAAAGCACTATGGGCCAATAGTCCGTTTTACGACTTCAATTTAAGTTTAGTTGAAAAGAAATTTGGTATTCCAATGCTCAGTCGAGTAGGAAAATATCTGCCTAAAGTTAAATTTCCAAGCAAACTTAACAAATGGTACACCACCAGCCTTCACAAACAACTTAAGGGTGAATGGGACTTCAACCTGGATTGGAAACCGACCTCTGCCCCTACAGTTCAACTTAGCTTTCTACATGCGATTCATACAGCACAAAAAGAAATTCACCACGGCGTTAAGCTAAACGTCCCTGCACTGATTATGCATTCGCACCAAACTAAAAACCCACGTAAATGGGGACCAGATGCAACCCAAAGTGACGTTATTTTAGATGTTAAAGACATTGCGAAATTCGGTAAAAAAATAAAGGGCGATGTTTCGGTTGTCTCTATTCACAATGGCTTACACGATTTAGTCCTTTCGGCCCAGCCAGTGCGGAATCAAGTCTATCAACAACTATTCCAGTGGCTGGATCAAAAAATCACCTAACTTAGCTTAGGTGAGTCAATATATTTCACAAGCAATTGATGCGCAGGATGTTCACTCGGTAATAATTCCATAAGACGTTCTACCGCATCGATTGCTTCGGGAAAATGAGCTAAATGCTTAAGTAATAAATCCGTTTCTTGGGTTTTAAAAATTGCATCGCTCAAGCGTGACTCAAGGCAGTCGCGCCATGCACACAGAAACGGACTTTCGGTTTTTGCCAGAAAAACACCGGTATAAAGCTGTAAAGCAGAAGCCGCATATCCTGCATCGAGTGCTTGTTCAGCTTGTAAGAAATCGGCTTCAACATGAACAAGTAGCCGATATGGGCGTGAACCAAGCAAACCGCCTAAAATATCTCGTAGTTGAGACATTTCAGCCTTAAGCGTACCCATGCTGACTTTGCGCTCACCATAGAGTGCCTGATAAAGATGTTCTAAAGTTAAGCCGTGTGGACATAGTGCCAATATGGTTAAAATTTCAATTTGCCGTGGTGTTAATAATAAACTTTTACCATTAAATTTAACTTGTGGCGTCGAAAATGCCCGAATATGTAATTGTTGGCGTTGTTGCTCTAGCAAAGCAGATTGAATAATGGATGCACAACGTTCGGCAGCCAATATTCCTAAACTATTATGATTCTTCCATGTAGTTGATAAATCAACCACACCTAGTGTTTGTTTTGAATATGGATCGATAATTGGTGCGGCATAACATACCCAATCATGAATCGACTCCATGTAATGTTCATTTGAAAAAACACAGCTTGATTGTTGAGTTTTTAAAGATAAAGCTAAGGCATTTGTACCGACAAATTCTTCACGCCACTGCCCGCCTTGTACAAAATGCACGCGTTCAGCAGCACTTTGCATTTGGGCACTGGGTGCAGTCCAAATAATGGTACTGCCTATATCACCGACAGCAATCACCATTGAAGATTGCTCTGCAATATGACGTAAGTCGTCACCACACTGACTTAAAGCCATATCTAAAGCATTTTGTGAAGCAGATTTTTTTTCGACTAATGGAGCCGCAAAGCGTTCTTTAGGAATCGCAGCAGAAGCTGATCGCTCCCATGAGCTTGCAATACTTTGGCCGAGTTTGGCAGCGTTTTGAGGAGAGAGACTATTTTGCGTGCGCAGTTGATCAATCAACATCCGTTGCTGCAATAAATCCTTTTTTGTGAACATTTGTAAATTCCTTATATATCCACATTTCTATTCCAACCTTTCTCCAACCTTCTTCTTTATATCCTAATTATACAAAGTACGAAAGTACCTACTGACAGGGTTCTTGTTAGTCTTTAGTCCTAAAAAGCAAAGGAATATTTATATGCGCTATATCGATCCAAATCAACCAGGCTCAAAAGTTCAATTCAAATCACAATATGAAAATTTTATTGGCGGTGAATGGGTCGCACCTGTAAAGGGTGCGTATTTTGACAATGTATCTCCCGTTGACGGAAAAGCCTTTACACGTATTCCACGCTCTAGTGCCGAAGACATTGAACTCGCGCTAGATGCAGCGCACAAAGCTAAAGCAACATGGAATAAAGCATCTCCAACGGTACGCTCAAATATACTTTTAAAAATTGCCGATCGTTTAGAAGCAAATCTTGAAATGCTTGCGGTTGCAGAAACTTGGGATAACGGTAAAGCAGTTCGTGAAACTTTGGCAGCTGACCTTCCACTTGCAATCGACCATTTCCGTTATTTCGCAGGATGTATTCGTGCTCAAGAAGGCGGCATCTCTGAAATTGATGAAGATACCATTGCCTACCATTTCCATGAACCGCTAGGTGTGGTCGGACAAATCATTCCATGGAACTTCCCGATTTTAATGGCTGCATGGAAGCTCGCTCCTGCTTTGGCGGCTGGTAACTGTGTGGTGATTAAACCAGCTGAGCAAACTCCGGTAGGTATTTTGTTAGTTGCCGAACTTATCCAAGATATCTTACCGCCGGGCGTACTCAATATTGTGAATGGTTTCGGTGCAGAAGTTGGCCGCCCATTAGCGACAAGCCCACGTATTGCCAAAATTGCTTTCACAGGGTCAACACAAACTGGCCAAATGGTCATGCAGTATGCGACCGAAAATATTATTCCAGTTACGTTAGAGCTTGGTGGTAAGTCACCGAACCTTTTCTTTGAAGACATCATGGATAAACAGGATGACTTCTTAGAAAAAACACTTGAAGGTTTTGCCATGTTCGCCTTAAACCAAGGTGAAGTATGTACTTGTCCTTCTCGTGCTTTAGTACAAGAAAGTATTGCTGATCAATTCTTAGAGTTGGCCGTCGAACGTGTAAAACGCATTAAAACTGGTCATCCTCTCGATACTGAAACCATGATTGGTGCTCAAGCATCGTTACAACAACAAGAGAAAATCTTACGTTGTATTAATACGGGCCGCGAAGAAGGTGCAGAACTCTTACTAGGTGGTAGTGGCCGTAAAGAAGTAGGTGACGGTTTCTATGTTGATCCGACTATCTTTAAAGGCCACAACAGCATGCAAGTTTTCCAAGAAGAAATTTTTGGACCTGTACTTGCTGTGACAACATTTAAAGACTTTGACGATGCAATCAAAATTGCCAATGACACCATGTATGGTTTAGGTGCAGGTGTATGGTCACGTTCAGCTCACATTTCTTATCGAGCTGGTCGTGCTATTGAAGCTGGCCGTGTTTGGACAAACTGCTATAACATCTACCCTGCACATGCTGCATTTGGTGGTTACAAGAAGTCTGGTATTGGCCGTGAAAACCATAAAATGATGCTAGATCATTATCAACAAACTAAAAACTTGTTGGTGAGTTATTCAACTAAACCAATGGGCTTCTTCTAAATTTCGCACCAAGTTGATACCAAACTACCAACACTAGAAAGAAGTAAGATGACTAATTATATAAGAAGCCAGTAATTTAGATTGCTGGCTTCTTTATTTACGATTGTTAAGCTTGAATTTTTATCATGCAGAATAAAAAAGCTTCATCTACTCTCTGAAGTGCTTCATTTAGGCATTGCTTTTGCATTGATTCATACAAACCCACTCGCAGGAGTATTGTATGAATCAACCAGAAACAGCTTCCGTCATTTCTTCAAGCACAGAAGTCTCATCAGCAGAATATTTTGCTCAGCGTCAACTTAAACAAGGTACCGTGGGTTGGTTACTCCTGATTGGTTTAGGCGTAGCGTATGTGATATCAGGTGATTTTGCCGGCTGGAACTTTGGTATTGCCCAAGGTGGTTGGGGTGGTATGTTTATTGCCACTGCTCTTGCTGCGCTTATGTACTTATGTCTATGTCTTTCTATGTCAGAAATGTCCACCATGATGCCGACAGCAGGTGGCGGTTATAGTTTTGCACGTGCTGCCTTTGGTCCTTTCGGAGGCTACTTAACAGGTACGGCGATTTTAATTGAATACGCAATTGCGCCTGCTGCTATTGCCGTATTTATTGGTGGTTATTGCGAATCTCTATTTGGTATTAATGGCTGGATGATTTACCTCGCCTGTTATGCCATTTTTATGGGTATACATCTCAAAGGTGCCGGCGAAGCTTTAAAAATCATGTTTGCCATTACGCTAGTCGCTGCTGTTGCTCTTGTTGTGTTTATTACAGCAATGGCCCCACATTTTATTGCACAAAACCTTTTAGATATTCCCGTTAGCACAGCAACTGGTGCAAGTCGTTTTCTACCTCATGGCTATTTGGGCATCTGGGCCGCAGTTCCTTTTGCAATCTGGTTTTTTCTTGCAGTAGAAGGTGTTCCGTTAGCAGCAGAAGAAGCAAAAGATCCAGCCAAATCTCTGCCACGCGGTTTAATCGGTGCCATGCTCATCTTAACCGCGTTTGCTATGCTCATTTTGTTCTTGGGTGCAGGTGCGGCAGGTGCAAGTACTTTACAAAGCTCAAGCGCTCCCCTTGTAGATGCTTTAGTCAAAGTTTATGGCACCAACTCTTGGCTTGCGACATTCGTAAACTTTGTGGGTTTAGCTGGTTTAATCGCAAGTTTCTTCTCAATTATCTATGCCTATTCGCGTCAAATCTTTGCGCTGTCACGTGCTGGTTACTTACCGACGTCACTCTCGTTAACTAATAAAAACAAAGCCCCTTATCTCGCAATTATTATTCCAGGCATTATCGGGTTCCTGCTTTCACTTACCAAAGAAGGCGATTCACTGATTTTAATCGCGGTTTTTGGCGCAACTATTTCGTATGTGTTGATTCTTTTATCCCACATAAAATTACGTCTATCTAAACCCGACATGCCTCGTCCTTATAAAACTCCAGGTGGCATTGTGACCTCAAGTATTGCACTCATTTTAGCAGTCACTGCTGTGGTCGCAGGTTTTGTTGTTAATCCAAAAGTTTGGTTTATTGCTGCCGGCATCTATGTCGTATTTATTGCTTACTTCTTATTCTACAGCCGCTATCATTTAGTGAAAGGTACACCAGAAGAAGAGTTTGCAAATATTAAAGCTGCCGAACAAGAACTATAAAAAGGGATGCAACTATGAGTTATCGCAATATTGTCGCCAATCAACAGTATCATTTTGCGGATCTAAAAACTTTGATGGCCAAAGCTACACCGTTACGTTCAGGCGATGAGCTAGCAGGTATAGCTGCCAGAGATGCAACCGAACATGTTGCGGCACAAATGACTTTGGCCGATGTGCCACTGAAAAACTTTTTAAATGAAGTTGTAGTCGATTATGAATCTGATGAAATTACGCGTCTGATTATTGATGAACATGACTTAACAGCCTTTGCCCCTATTTCACACTTTACAGTAGGTGATTTTCGAAATTGGTTACTTGGAGAAGATGCAACTGCCCAAAGCTTAAAAGCTTTAGCATCAGGTTTAACTCCAGAAATGGTGGCTGCTGTCAGCAAAATTATGCGCAATCAAGATTTGATTTATGTCGCCAGCAAATGTGAAGTCATTACCCAGTTTCGTAACACCATTGGTTTAAAAGGTCATCTTTCTACCCGTTTACAACCTAATCACCCTACCGATGATGTACTCGGTATTTCAGCCAGTATTTTAGATGGTTTGATGTATGGCAATGGTGATGCCGTAATTGGCATTAACCCTGCCACGGATAACCTGCATAATTTGTCAGAGCTACTGAAATTGCTTGATCATGTCATTCAGGAATATCAAATTCCAACGCAATCTTGTGTACTTACGCATATCAGCTCAGGCATTCAACTGGCTGAAAAAAATGTACCGATTGATTTAATGTTTCAATCAATTGCCGGCACCCAACTTGCTAACGAAGGTTTTGGTATCTCGCTCGATTTATTACAAGAAGGATATGAAGCCACCCTCGCACTCAAGCGCGGAACCATTGGACACAACGTTATGTACTTTGAAACGGGTCAAGGGAGTGCCCTATCAAGCAATGCACATCACGGCGTTGACCAGCAAACCTTAGAAACTCGGGCCTACGCAGTGGCTCGTAAATATAACCCACTTTTGGTAAATACAGTCGTCGGCTTTATTGGCCCCGAGTACCTATTTAACGGTAAACAAATTATACGTGCAGGTTTAGAAGATCACTTCTGCGGTAAATTGCTTGGCGTGCCAATGGGCTGCGACATTTGTTATACCAACCATGCCGATGCCGACCAAAATGATATGGATGTACTTCTTACTTTATTTGGCGCCGCAGGCATTAACTTCATTATGGGAATTCCAGGTTCGGACGATGTCATGCTCAACTATCAAACGACTTCCTTCCATGATGCCCTCTATTTAAGACAACTCCTCGGTTTAAAACCCGCTCCTGAGTTCTCCGCTTGGCTTGAACAGCAAGGTATTTTTAAACAGCAAAACTCTCAAATTTGTTGGGCAGACCACATGCCTGACCAATTCTCTCGTCTGCTGATGAACTAGGGGAACACCATGAAACTGAACCGTGATATTCAATATCCATCTTCTACTCATCAAGATCAGTGGGAAAAACTTAAAGAGTTTACTGATGCCCGTATTGCTTTAGGTCGTGCTGGTTGCAGTATCCCAACACGGGCCTTACTTGAGTTCCAGTTGTCTCATGCGCAAGCAAAAGATGCTGTTTATCAACATATGGATGTTCCCTACTTGTCTGAACAATTACAGCACAAACAACTTCAAACTCTTCATATTCAAAGTAATGCTGCTAATAAGGAAATTTATCTTAAACGCCCAGATTTGGGACGCCAACTTTCAAACCCATCAAAAGAAACCTTAATTAAAGAGTATACAAAAAACCCACAGCAGTATGATGTTTGTATTGTGGTAGGTGACGGTCTCTCTGCAAGAGCGATTGAAGCAAATGCTATCGCATTTATTGCAGTGCTAAGCGAACATATTCAACAAGAAAACTGGAGCCTTGCGCCAATTATATTTGCAACAGGAAGCCGAGTTGCTTTAGGCGATGAAGTTGCAGAAATTTTTAAAGCCTCCATGCTGGTTATGCTTATTGGAGAGCGCCCAGGTTTAAGTTCTCCTGACAGTATGGGAGTTTACTACACATGGAATGCATATTCAGGTTGCCTTGACTCCAAACGCAACTGTATTTCCAACGTCCGTTCAGCAGGCTTAAGTATTCCAGTTGCGGTACAACGTTTAATGGCACTCATGAAAAAATCGAAGCAGCTTGGCTTTTCAGGAGTAAATTTAAAAGATGAACATCAACTTTCAAATATCGACCATAATGAAAACTCAAAGCTTTTATTTTAAATAGTAGGTTACGCATAGATATTTCTTACCTACAAAATATTTCTGCGTAACAAGATTATCTTAACGAAAAATAGCAATTTTCAGGTATTGACGATTTATATGGATATTTTCTTCTTTATATTTATCGCTATACTCCACCTATTGATCTTCTATGAATCATTTGTATGAGTACTACAAACGCCTTTCCTAAAACTATTTATGCCATTCAGCATCTTGCTTTCGAAGACTTAGGTTCATTAGAAGATGTCTTTTATCAACTTGGTTTTCGCGTCCGTTATTTTGAAGCTGGTGTAGATGATTTAACTCCTGCTTTCGCCCATGACGGTTTAACTATTATTTTAGGTGGTCCAATTGGAGTTTATGAAACTGAAGATTATCCATTTTTAAAAGATGAAATCGCTTTACTCAAACAACGTTTGGCAGCAGATAAACCAACACTTGGCATTTGCTTAGGTGCACAGCTTATAGCTCATGCACTTGGTGCCAAAGTATATGCAGGCCATCAAAAAGAAATTGGCTGGGGAGCTTTAAGCTTAAGTTTACGCCCTAATCAGGTATTGTCGCCTTTGCTTAATAATATCCATGTTTTACATTGGCATGGTGATACTTTCGACCTTCCTGAAAATGCAGCCCTTTTGGCGAGTTCAGATATTTATACTAACCAAGCCTTTGAAGTGGGTAATAATATTCTTGCTTTACAGTTCCACATTGAGACGACTCAAGAAAACTTTGAAAAATGGCTTATTGGTCACACATGTGAACTTCGTAATGCTGGAATTTCCATTCCTAAATTGCGTGAGCAAAATATCGAATATGCCCCTGCACTTGAACACGCTGCATTTGAATTAATTCAAAAATTCTTGAAAAGAATTGGTTATAGTGCATAAGTGAAGTAATTTCTAATGTTTAATGAATATTATTTTTTACCACTTGGTATTTTATGACTATTTTTTAAACAAAGAAACTTTATATTTTATTTTTAGAAACATTTCAGAAAAGTTTCAGTGTATTATTAATTTGTAACATAAAATATACGCTGATTTACTATGGATATCTGGAAGTTTCTTAAAAGCTTTAATACGGTCAATACTTACTTAATGCTTTCAACAATGCTTCTCATACTATTAGTTCTTTACTTTTATGTGATTAATCCTACCTAAGCTCTTTTGCCAAGGAAGCGAAATCATAAAGAAAAAGAATATTATGATGAGAAGACCTCCGAAAAAAGCCCAACCTTACAGTTGGGCTTTTTTAATATCTGTTGTTGACTCACAATATGTTGTTCGTCTTGCGAAAAAGTAAGAGATAAGCAATCTCAACTATCTACTCACAACATGTTGTTCGCCTTGCGAAAAAGTAAGAGATAAGCAATCTCGACTATCTACTCACAACATGTTGTTCGTCTTGCGAAAAAGTAAGAGATAAGCAATCTCTTACTTTTTCTCAGGTTTGAAGCTGTCTTTCAAATCAAGAACGCGGTTGAAGACAGGTTTTTCAGGAGTATGATCATGTTGGTCCGCAACGAAATAACCTTCACGTTCAAATTGGAAACGGTCTTCTGGTTTCGCTTGAGCTAAAGCAGGTTCAATCACAGCCTGAACGACTTTCAAAGAATCTGGATTTAAATTCGCTAAGAAATCATCACCAGTTTCAGGGTCAGCCTCTGTAAATAAACGATCATAAATACGTACTTCAGCAGGAATACCCTTGCTTGCAGATACCCAGTGAATCACGCCTTTTACTTTACGCCCTTCAGGATTCTTGCCTAAAGTGTCTGGATCGATTGAACATTTCAGCTCAACAACTTCACCATTTGCATCTTTGATGACTTCATCACACTTAATTACATATGCATGGCGTAAACGAACTTCACCATCCGGAATTAAACGCTTAAAGCCTTTTGGCGGTACTTCTTCAAAATCTTTACGGTCAATATAGATTTCTTTAGTTAATGGAATGACACGCTCACCCATATCGACATTTGGATGACGCGCATGTGTAAGGTCTAAATCTTCCGGTAAGTTTGTAAGTGTCACTTTTAAAGGATCTAACACAGCCATACCACGCGCTGCTGTATTCTCCAAAGATTGACGAATACAGAACTCAAGCATTGCAACATCAACAATACCGTCAGTTTTAGACACACCTACACGTTTACAGAAATCACGTAAGCCTTCTGGTGTAAAACCACGACGGCGCATACCAACAACTGTTGGCATACGAGGGTCATCCCAACCATTTACATAACCACCTTCAACCAACTTACGTAATTTACGTTTAGAAGTAATGGTGTAATCTACGTTCAAACGAGATGATTCGTATTGGTGCGGAACAGCTTTAGACTTAACCTTTTCAACAATCCAGTCATAGAATGGACGGTGATCTTGGAACTCCAATGTACAAAGTGAATGCGTGATTCCTTCAATTGCATCAGACAATGGATGAGCATAGTCATACATTGGGTAGATTTTCCATTTGTCGCCAGTTTGATGATGCTCTGAATGCAAAACACGATACAAAATTGGATCACGCATATGCACGTTCGGGCTTGTCATATCAATTTTAGCGCGTAAAACAGCTTCACCTTCTTTTAGTTCACCACTACGCATTTGTTCAAAGCGAGCAAGGTTCTCTTCAACAGATGCATCACGATATGGCGAGTTTTTCCCTGGTTCAACAAAACTACCACGGTTTAATTTAATTTCTTCTGGAGACTGCAAATCAACATATGCATCACCTTGCTCAATCAATTGAATTGCCCATGCATAAAGCTGATCAAAATAACCAGAAGCATAACGAGGCTCACCATTCCAGTTAAAACCAAGCCATTTCACATCATTAGCGATACCATCAACATATTCTTGTTCTTCTGCATCCGGATTCGTATCGTCAAAACGCAAATTACAGAGTCCATCAAACTCTTCTGCAACACCAAAGTTTAGACAGATTGCTTTTACGTGACCAATATGTAAATAACCATTTGGTTCTGGCGGAAAACGAGTTACGATTTGTTTGGTACGTCCGGCAGCTAAATCATCAGTAATGACTTGGCGAACAAAATCTAATCCAGCCTGTTGTTCTTGCTGCGCAGAATCGACAGAGGCATGAGTATTCGGTGTCGGGTTGTTTGGCAGGTTCGAGACAACATCATTAGGCTTCATAGTGTATCAATCACTTCTTTGTAGATAAAATTTCGAAAAAATAAACGCTATCTTCATTTTTCACAAAGATTTTAACGTTTTTTACTTGCCTTGTAGTTTACAGTTTGCTTATGCTTCTCTCAACCAAAAACCCATGGTCATAAGCCCATGTTTAGGAGATTAATGTAATGAGTTTTCCTCAAGTCGAATTAAACACCAATAAAGGTCGTATTGTTCTTGAACTAAATACTGAAAAAGCACCAAAAACAGTAGCAAACTTTTTAGAATACGTACGTGACGGTTTTTATGACGGCGTTATTTTCCACCGTGTCATTGATGGTTTCATGATCCAAGGCGGCGGGATGGATGAAAACTTCAAAGAAAAAGCAACTCGTGATGCAATTGAAAACGAAGCTGACAATGGTTTAAGTAACGATGTTGGTACAATTGCTATGGCACGTACTCAAGCGCCACACTCTGCTTCTGCACAATTCTTCATCAATGTAAAAAACAACTCTTTCTTGAACCATACTTCAAAAACTGCACAAGGTTGGGGTTATGCTGTATTCGGTAAAGTTGTTGAAGGTATGGACGTTGTAGACGCGATCAAAAGTGTACGTACAGGTAACCGTGGTTATCACGCTGACGTTCCTTTAGAAAACGTTGTTATCGAATCTGCTAAAATTATTTCTGAATAATTTTAGGATAAAGCTGTGACCTATCTGTTTATTTCAGATTTACATTTGTCACCTGAACACCCTCGACTCGTTCGAGGGTTTTTAGATTTGTTGGTACATTATCAAAATAAACAAACACAGCTTTATATTTTAGGTGACTGGTTTAATGCTTGGATTGGTGACGATTATTCAGCTCCTTGGCTCGACGAAATTGTCGAAGCTTTAAAAGTTTTTAATGAAAAAGGTAATCGTGTTTACTTTCAAGTCGGTAACCGCGACTTTGCTCTAAATCAGGTTTTCCTCAATAAGTTTAATGGTGTATTACTCCCCGATATTTATTATCTTAATATTGCAGGCCACCAATACCGTCTAGAACATGGCGATGCGTTATGTACGGATGATATTTCTTATCAAAGATTTAAAAAAATTATTCGAAATCCCCTTTTAGTTGCCTTTTTACGCCGTACGCCACTGAGCTTCCGTGCGAAGCTGGTCAATGGTTTCCGTAAAAGAAGCCATTCGGACAAACAGCAAAAAAGTTATGAGATTATGGATGTGAATGAACAAGCCGTGCTCTCCGCCCTAAAAGATATAGACATACTTATTCATGGGCACACTCATCGTCCAGCTATTCATAAAGTACAGAACAAACAACGAATTGTACTCGGTGACTGGAAAGAAGATCACGCACAAATTTTAGAAATTGATCCCTCTTCACATCTGCAGCAAATCAAACTAACTGATTGGTATTATTAATTGTCAGTTATTTTTCACATGCTTAGCTTGTTTATTTAAATCAAAATCCCAGATCATACATAGACAGGTAAGGAATACAAATTTCCAGCTTATATGTCCATATTTTTGATATTCGATGTATAAAATTAAAAGACACAATACAAATGCAAAAAACAGAAAGGCTTTAACAACTCTAATTTCTCGCAGCTTACTCTTTGCATCTTTGGGCATTAAATCAAACATTTTCAATAAATTAATAAAAAATTTATATAAGTATTATATTTCTTTATCACATTAAAATGCAGATGTTTTCTTATAAAATCGCGTATCATGCCAAAGATGAGAACACTTCGATTGTAATAAGATAGATATGGAGTAAGTATGGATTTACTAAATACGGTTAAAAGTCGCTACACCACAAAAGCGTATGATCCTGAGAAAAAAATTCCCCAAGAAAAATTCAATAAATTATTAGAAATTTTACGCTTCACCCCTTCTTCAGTGAATATTCAACCTTGGCATTTCTTGGTGGCTGACAATCTTGCTGCTAAAGAACGCATTGCTAAAGCCTTAACAGGGCGATATGCCTATAATGCTCCTAAAGTTCTTGAGTCATCACATACGCTTGTATTTTGTACAAGAACAGATATTTCACCCGAATATTTAAATCAATTACTTGAACAAGATGATTTAAGCGGTCGATTTAAAGATGAAAAAGCAAAACTTGGTCAAAAAGATACACGTCATGGCTACGTTGAGTTTTATCGCAATGAACAAAAAAATTTATTTGGCTGGATGGAAAACCAAACTTTTATTGCTTTAGGACAACTACTTTTTGCAGCTGGTCTTGAAGGCATAGATGCAACCCCAATGGGTGGCTTCAACGAAGATGTTTTAAATGAAGAATTTGGCTTAAAAGAAAAAGGCTTGCGTAGCTCTGTCATTGTCTCACTTGGCTATAGAAGTGAAAATGATTTCAATGCGAAGTTGCCAAAATCTCGTCTGCCAGATGAAGTTATTTTTACACATTTATAAGATTAGTAGAGTTCAAAAGAACAGTCTTTTGAACTCCTATTTCATAGCTAAGGCTAGACAAACCAATCCACTTATTCCCAAAATCGTTCCTAAAATCGTTGGGAGTTTTAATTTTTCTTTATATAAAACTACACCACAAACTATCCCAAGTAATACCACTAAAATATTCATGCTTGCAAAGACAATCGCTGGTGAATCTTTAAGTAAAATATGTGCTTTAACATACAAGGCAATGTTTGAAAAATTAAGTACACCTAGTATTAATCCAGCCACAGTATTTTTAAAATTCCATGCTGACTTTTTTTGGAATAATAAATAAATTATTGATAATACAAAGGCTGTAATAAAAATCAGATTCAAAGTTAACGTAAATTGTAGCCCCAAACTACTCGTGTATTTTAACAAGACATCTACAGCAGCATAACCAAACCAGACACTCATTAAAGCAAGAATTGCCTTTTTCGATTGATGGCCTGAAGTGCCATTTATCTGCCCAAATACGATTAAAATAACAGCAAAAATTCCTAAACCAATACCTAATAATTTAAGAGAATTAAACCGTTCTTGAAAAAAGAAATAAGCTGCTAATAAAGAAAGTACCACTGACAATCGCTGAGCAATTTCTGTTTTGACGATACCGGCATGCTCTAAGGATTTCGCAAGACATAAAAAAATACTCGGTAAAATGATGCCTAAAGCAACGATTAGCCACCAAGGCATGTGTTGTATAGAAATATGCTGAATATCTGGCTTAAACCACCAATAACATAACAAGCTGGCACTTGCATAATTCCATGCAATCATTTGCATGGGTTGATAGCCCTTTTTCTTTAAATTTTTTAGTAATACAGACACCAGAACACTGCACAGCGCCGCAGCAAATATTAATATCATTTGCGAATAACCTATTAAACTGAATTTTCAAGAAAGCGAGATGCACTACAAATAACTGAATATACTTTTTATATTTTTAAAGCCATAAAAAAACCAGCCATCACTGACTGGTTTTTCTAAGCTAATCAATTAACGATTATTTTCGTCGTCTTGACCATCTTCAAATTTAGAATCGTTGTCGAAACCGCCTTGATGACCACCGAAGCCGCCTTGACCACCGAAGCCGCCTTGACCACCGAAGCCACCTTGACCACCGAAGCCGCCTTGACCGCCGAAGCCGCCTTGACCACCGAAGCCACCTTGACCACCGAAGCCACCTTGACCACCGAAGCCAGCGCCTTGAGCACCACCAAAGCCAGCGCCTTGACCACCGAAGCCACCTTGACTACCACCCTGAGCTGGGAAACCTGCACCTTGTGCACCTGCTGGACGTGGGTTACGAGCTGGAACAACTGTAGAAATTGCGTGTTTGTAAACCATTTGACTTACAGTATTTTTTAATAAAACAACATATTGGTCAAAAGATTCAATATGACCTTGTAATTTAATACCGTTAACAAGGAAAATAGAAACTGGGATACGTTCTTTACGGAGAGAATTTAAGAACGGATCTTGTAAAGTTTGACCTTTAGACATTTTTAACTCCAAAAAAAAATTTTTAAATCAGCGCAAAAAAACTATCTTTATTTTTCAACTAAAAATTATAAAAAGACAGTGTGCAAATTTTGCTTTATCCATAAGAGTTTCGCAAGTCTTCTTTCGCCTGCTTTATCGTCAAGTAAGTTTTAAAATCGTGTATTTCTTGCAAAGAACGTAACCACGTATATTGACGTTTGGCAAGTTGTCGTGTTGCAAATAAGGCTTTATCCTCCATTTCTTGCTTTTTTTTGAGACTCATATCACTTTTTAATAGAAATTCTAGAGCTTGTCGATAACCAACAGAACGCATAGAGGGTAAATTTTCATCTAAATCGTATTTTTCAATTAGAGATTCAACTTCACTCAAAAAACCGATATCCCACATTTTGCTTAATCTTTGCTCAATGCGTTGATGTAATTCTAACCGATCTGGAAGCAAAGCATAGTTATGAAATATGTATCGATATGGTACGTTTTTTGGTTGTTCTGCCTGTAATTTGGTAATTGGTTGACCTGTAATACGATAAACTTCTAACGCCCGAATAATTCTTTGTTTATCAGAAACCATGAATTTCACACCAGCTGCCGGATCTACTGCCACCAGTTCATCATAAACAGCTTGCCACCCTTCATTCACTGCTTTTTCTTCAATTGCTGCACGAACATTTGCATCTGCGCTTGGCAAGTTACTTGATAATCCTTCTAGGAGCGCCTTGAAATACAGCATGGTTCCTCCTACCAAAATAGGAGTTTTGCCGCGTGAATGCATCTCGTCAATTAAAACACAAGCATCTTCAACAAACTGGGCAGCCGAATAGACCTCAAGTGGAGTAATAATATCTATTAAATGATGTGGATATAGCTCCTGCTCTTCACGTGTTGGTTTAGCCGTACCAATATCCATATCTTTATATACAAGTGCAGAATCAACCGAAATTAACTCAAAATCTCCACGTTCATAGAGTTCACATGCCAAAGCGGTTTTTCCGCTTGCAGTCGGTCCCATTAAATTGATGACGGGCAGTTGGTTTGACATGTAAAACTACTCTCCTCGAGCAAATAATTTATCTAGTTGAGATAATGGAAATGCACGCCAAGTTGGGCGACCATGGTTACATTGGCTCGCAAATTCGGTTTGTTCCATTTGGCGAAGTAAAGCATTCATTTCTGAGAGACTAAGTTGTCGATGGGCACGTACTGCACCATGACACGCCATACCAGCTAACAGTTCATCACGCTTTTGCAATAAACCTTGTGCTTCATCATTTGGATCTAAGTCATTGAGAAGTTCGGGAATAAGATTTTCAAAATCTGCTTTTTGCAAAATAGCCGGCACACCACGCACAATGACTTGCTCATCGCCATATAAATCAATCTCTAGCCCTAAGCGTTCAAGCTGAGGTTTTAAATCCTCAACACGAACAGCTTGCATACGACTAATTGAGATCACTTTAGGAATAAGCAACTGTTGAGATGTCCAAAACTCAGGTTTATCCCAAGCATTTTTCATTTGTTGCAGCAAAATACGTTCATGCGCTGCATGCATATCAACAATAATCAAACCTTCAGTATTTTGCGCCAAAATATAAATCCCATGCAGCTGAGCAATTGCGATACCTAATGGAAATTCATCTACTTTAGCAACTGGTTCAACATTTTCATCAACTGTAAAATTGGTAGCAGGGTGGTCACGTAATGGCGCCAAATAAGTCTTTAATGCGTTATTTAACTGCGCAGAACCATTATATTTTGGAGTTTGTTCTGCATAGTGAACAGCTTGGGGACGACTATTATTAAAATCAGTTAAAAGCTCAGTCGAAGGTTGAGAACTATTCGGCTTATCTAGAGTTGTATCAGCGGCTTGCGCTGTACGGTGCAATATAAATTGTTCTTGGTATTTAGGCTGAGGTTGTACCGAAAGATTTTGTGTATCTTCCACTTTCATGGCTTGTGCTAAATCAGCACTAGCTGTCTGAAATTGTGCTAGCGTTTCTTTAGCATAATGTCTTACAAACTCATGTACTTCTCGTTGATTTAGAAAACGAATCTCATGTTTCGTCGGATGAACGTTAACATCAATATTTTCAGGGTCGACTTCTAAGAAAAGCAAATAAGATGAATGCTGATGACCATGTAAAATACCGTCGTATGCCATTCTTAAAGCATGTGAAATAGTTTTATCTTTCACAATTCGGCCATTTACATATACATATTGTAAGTCTGCTTGAGCACGTGCATCAGAAGGATGCCCTAGCCAACCTGACAAACGCATGTTAATACTTTCGGCGTCGATCCAGTAAGCATTTTGAACAAACTGTTGACCCAATAATTGCTGTACACGCTGAAATCTTAATTCACCGCTATCTGCTATTGGTAAATTAATTCGAATATTGTCATTGTGCTCAAGTACAAAACGTATATCAAAATGTGTTAGCGCCAAACGACGTACAATTTCTTCAATATGCCCAAATTCAGTGGTTGGCTTTTTTAAAAATTTACGACGAGCAGGTACATTAAAAAATAAGTCCTGAACTCGAATATGGGTGCCCTTTTGTGCAGCAACAGCTTGGACTTGTTGATGATCAAAGGCTGTACCATTCACCTCGACCTGATGACCAATTCCGCTTTCATCTTGGCTACTGGTTAAAGTCAATCGTGAAACCGCAGCAATAGAAGCAAGTGCTTCACCACGGAAACCTAAGCTAACAATCGCGTGTAAATCTTCTGCTGTTTTAATTTTACTGGTTGCATGGCGCATCACTGCTAATGGTAAATCATCAGGATGAATTCCATGTCCATTGTCAATAATTTCGATTAATGTTGAGCCGCCTTGTGCAATCCGCACAATTAACTCAGTTGCACCTGCATCAATTGAGTTCTCTAATAATTCTTTTACGACCGATGAGGGACGTTCAATCACCTCACCAGCAGCAATCTGGTTGGCTAACGCGGCGTCTAATGTATGAATACGACGTTGTGTTAGCTTTTCATCAGTCATGAAGCTGTTCCTGCAAAGTCTGGTACAAATGCTCTGTTGGTAAAGTTAAAGTGACGAAACGATTGAGTTCATCATCTGATTTTTGAATATCAATAACGATATCTGCCTCAGGGATTTCGTCTCCACCTTTTGATGGCCACTCAAATAAAAATAGTGCATCCTGAATATCTAAATAATCACGGATTCCCATTAATTCAAGTTCGTACGGATCATTGAGACGATATAAGTCAAAATGAAAAATTTCTTTATTATTGATTTTATATGGTTCAACCAACGTATATGTCGGACTTTTAACCGAGCCTTTATGCCCCAGAGCTTGCAAAAGATAACGGGTTAATGTCGTTTTACCGGCGCCCAAATCTCCAATCAGATAAATCACGCCAGCTTGAACATGCTGCGCCAATGCCTGAGCTAAACGCTGGGTATCTTCTTCATGATTTAAGACCATTTTCAATGAATACGACATAACACACATAACATGATTCAAAATAATCGATATGATACCATTGCCCTGCTTTAAAGCCTACTTAAGTGCTTAAAGTTGGCTTTTTTTACATCACATTTATTAAATATTGACACACTTTTATGTCTAGCCCGATTGAATTTTTCCCACCTATGATTGATGGCGTAAGCGCAAGCCAAGTCTATCTTCCTCCACAAACGACAGCACAAACCATCTATCAATTTCTTTGTGGAAACTTTCCTCATATAAAAGCAATAGAGTGGCAGCAACGTTTCCAAGATGGACTTATTTACGCGGCAAATGGTGAAAAATTAACATTAGACAGCCCTTATATAGCAAACACGCATATTTTTTATTACCGATTCCTTGCTAACGAAGTACATGTTCCCTTTGAGCATCAGATTTTATTTGAAAATGATGACTTGCTTGTTGTAGATAAACCCCATTTTTTAACGATTAGTCCAACAGGGCAATATGTACAAGAAACATTATTAGTCCGATTAAAAAAGCAAACTGGCAATGAGTTTCTAACCCCAATCCATCGATTAGACCGTGAAACTGCCGGTGTCGTTTTATTTTGCAAACGACCACAGTCACGTGGAATTTATCAACAGTTATTTGCAGATCGAGAAGTTCATAAGATTTACCATGCAATCGCTGCATATAAAGCTGAATTAAAATTTCCTCAGAATTTAAAATTGTATTTAGATAAAGGTACACCCTTTTATACAATGCGCGTTATTCCCCATACTAAAACCAATACCGAAACTAAAATTGAACTGATTGAACATAATCACTTGTGGGCTAAATATTGTTTAACACCAACTACCGGGAAACAACATCAACTCCGCGTTCATTTAAATCATTTAGGAATTCCGATTAAAAATGATCCGTTTTATCCAGTGGTTCAACACAAAGCTGATAATGATTTTTCTCAGCCCTTACAGCTTTTAGCTAAGCAAATTTCTTTTATAGACCCGCTAACAAAACAGGAAATGGTTTTCAATTCACACTTTGAATTGACACTGTAATCTCATCGTAATGACAAAAAGATTATTTTTTATGCTGAAAGACATTGAAATTACATTCCGATGGTTTAAAATAAATCCCTAAAAATTAAAAATCATTTGGTTTTGTTATTCATGCGAAAAACAGAAGTTTATCAGGTTCGACTTGACTCCCAAGAGAAAAAACAAGCTTTTGCTGTTTTTAAACAATTGGGAATTACCCCTGCCCAAGCGGTACGACTGTTCTTTAAACAAGTCGTCTTAACTAAATCTATTCCTTTTGCTATCGAAAATCAGAACATTAATATGGAACAATTATTAAAACTGAGAAAAGCAAAAGCAACTTCATTAAATCAGAACCCTTCAAATTTAAATGAAGATGATGACCATGAAGATTTATTTGAAGAGCTAAATGCACTA
Organism: Acinetobacter sp. AOR41_HL; assembly: GCF_027854645.1. NCBI lineage: Bacteria > Pseudomonadati > Pseudomonadota > Gammaproteobacteria > Moraxellales > Moraxellaceae > Acinetobacter > Acinetobacter sp. AOR41_HL. The sequence continues at coordinate 106,640 of NZ_JAKTHZ010000027.1, forward strand.
TTAGGTGAAAGTGACAAAACTTAACGGTGTTGCATTTTTAAACAACTTTTAACGTCTATTGGCGTCTTTTTTAGTTATGCTCTCTTTGTAAAAATATAAACATAAATACAAGGAGCGCCTAATGATTGTAAGACGAGCGACCTATGAAGATCTAAGTCAACTTGCTGTTCTATTTGATGAATACCGTCAATTTTATGGTGCATCTTCTAATCTTGATGAATCACATCATTTTTTAAAACAACGTTTTGAGAATAAAGAAAGTGTGTTTTTCATCCACATTAAGGATGAAAAAATCACAGGTTTCGTTTTGCTTTATTTAGGTTTTTCTTCAGTTGCTTGCTCTACTTACTATATCTTAGATGATGTCTATGTTACCCCTATGTTCCGACGTCAGGGTTCAGCAAAACAGCTCATTGATACAGCTATTTTATTTGCAAAACAAGAAAATGCTTTACGTATTAGTGTAGAGACTCAAACGAATAATCATGAATCTCACCGTCTCTATGAAAAAATGGGATTTATTCGAGACAGTGAATTTCAGACATTCCATTGCTTTCTTAAATAATATTTTGAGCGAGTTGCTTTTCCTCCTCCGACAAATATACCCAATCCCCTTCCTCAATTTCAGGTAAAACCAATTGACCAATTTGATGTCGATGTAATTTCTCGACTTTATTGCCTACGGCTGCAATCATTCTTTTTACTTGATGATAAACGCCTTGATGAATAGTCATCGTTAATTGATGAGTTCCTAGTAGTGCTACATCTGTGGCAGCAAATACCCCCTTTTCTTGGTGTAAATTAACCCCTTGAGTAAGCATTTCAATTTGCTCAGGGGTTACGGGGTCGTAAGTTGTAACGTGATAAACCTTTGGTACATGTTTACGAGGATGAGTTAAAGCTTGTAGATATTTACCATCATCAGTAAGTAAAAGCAGACCCGTTGTGTCTTGATCCAAGCGTCCAACCGCCTGCACACCACGATGAATCATGGTCTCAGGTAGTAGACTAAAAACACTTTGATGATGCTGAGGATGATGAGAACACTCGAAACCTTGAGGTTTTCTTAGAGCAATATAAATTTTTTCTCTATATTGATAATTTTGACCAAAAACGGAAAACTCAAAGTTTTCTGGGGAGAACTGCTTTTTGAGATCACTCACAACCTCCCCATCAATACTTACTGAACCATTTTTTATTAACTGCTGACAATATTTACGTGAACCAAACCCTTGTGATTGTAAAATTTTTTCCAGCAGCATAAAGCTTTCTCTTTAGAACTAAACCATTATTTTAACTCAGTTTCAGAGCTTTATTACGTTTTTGCTTTATCAACTTTGCTCTTAACTTCCATCATCTTCAAATTATTCTTCAATGACTCGATAAATTTTTTCGTTTTGCTCACTTTCAAATAATAATTCTGTTGTAGGCAAAATGATCTCATTATCCACAATAATATGTTCGATACGCTGACTTAACTTTAAAGGCTCATTTTCATGTTCAACTAAATTTTTCTTCAATTGTGCTTTCGCATCATAAATTTTGTCGAACTGATCTTTAATCTTGATATCTATAATATCCATATGGCTGACCCTGTAGTTATAAGTATTGATTATTTTTTATATCATAATCTCTCAAACGAATGGTCTTTTAAGTTGTTAATTTATATAACATTGTGACCAAGCGTAACTAAAAATAAAACTCCTTATCATTGAGTCATATACATTATTTTTTTTCTTGAAAACGCTTCCTTTACACTATTCCACCTTTAAAAAGCCCTCACATTTTGGCTCTTAATTATTATACAATTCAAATTATTTGCTTTTCTTGCCGCTTCTCATGCTCGCCCAATTTGATGTTAATTTAGTTGTCTTATTAGTTCTACTTATCTGCGGTTTACTAAGTCAAAATGCAGCTGTAACGATTGCCGCAGGAATCTTAATCGTCATTAAAATCACACCATTAAATCAATTTTTTCCTTATATTCAAGCTCATGGTCTTAACCTAGGAATTCTCATTTTAACCATTGGCGTACTGACTCCAATTGCCAGTGGTAAGCTTAGCGGAGAGAGTATTTTAAAATCCTTTATAAGTTTTAAATCTTTACTTGCTATTGCTATTGGTCTACTTGTGGCTTGGCTAGGTGGACGTGGTGTGAAACTTATGTCAAGCCAACCTGATGTTGTGGCAGGTTTACTTATTGGTACAGTTGCGGGCGTTGCTTTACTCCGAGGCGTCCCTGTTGGTCCCCTGATTGCTGCAGGCTTGCTGTCCTTATTCATTGGTAAATAAAATTATAGATATTAAAAAGGTGCTTAATCGCACCTTTTTAACACTTAAGCTCAATTAATTTTTTATCCAGAATAATAGGCATTACGTTTTAAAGAGAACTTTTCTAACTGTTTTAAAAATCCTTCAAAATAGCTCTTCTCTTTTTCTTCAGTTCGGTAGCCTGCATATAATGTACGTCTTAAACCCGTTGCAGAAACACAGTCTAAACGGCGGCTAGTTACCCAACCCTTTTGTTCATATTCATTCACGACCCAGTCTGGTAAAGCAGCAATGCCTCGACCACTCGCTACAAGTTGAATCAACATTTGCGTTAAATCTGTAGTTCGAATCTGTTTTGGTTGAATATTTGCCGGTATAAATAGTTTCGACATAATATCTAAACGGTGCTTATCTACCGGATAAGTAATAAGAACCTCTTCAGCTAAGTCTTGAACTGTAATATGTTCAGCACGAACCAATCGATGAGTATTTGATAAAACCAAACGCGACTCATATTCAAAAATTGGAAAATACTCGATTCCTTTTAATGCGATCGGATCGGCTGTAATAAGTAAATCAAACTCACCATTTTGTAAAAGCTCATGTGGATTTGCTTCAAAGCCCGAAGCAAAGTCTAAGTCTACGTCTGGATACTGCTGTCGATATTGATTTAATAAAGGCATTAACCAGTCAAAACAGCTATGACATTCTGAGGAAAAAATAATTCTGCCTGTTTGCCCATGAACAATTCGCGTAATGTCGCTTTGTGTGATCTGAATTTGTGGTAATACATCATCAGCCAATTTGAGTAAACGCTGTCCAACATTTGAAAAACTAACAGGTCTACTTCGACGATTCACCACTTCTACACCATACCAATGATCTAATTCTTTTAATTGGTGAGAAATAGCAGACGGTGTTAAACACAGATCATTAGCAGCCGCAACAAGTGAACCATGTTCACGTAAGGCAACCAAAGTTTTAAGATGACGAATTTCTAACATGGGCAAAAGCCTGAACAAATAGATTTATCTAAACATTTTTCAACTTATCTGTTGTTTGACAGCAATTAGAGTCAGTTTAGCTAAATCACTATTAATGAACAGTATTCATCTTATCACAATATTAATTAATTTGTCTCAACTTGAACTTTACTTAATTCTTTTTATAAGAAATGAATTTTCATAAATATAAAGGTAAATATTTTTATTAAATAGAAATTAGTGAACCTTTTATATAGACAAAGAAAAAGGCCTTATGGCCCTTTTCATTTCATCATTGTGCTTTTGCTTTAGGAAATGCCTGCTCAAAATCGATGAGCTTAAAGCTTTTTACCAAGTCATCTTGCCCATACGTTACTTCATAAGAGGTTTCTTTCCCACTAAAATATGCTTCAGTTGGTGTTCCAAATACTTCCCATAACCCAAATGAGGCAACATCTGCTATGCCATGGCCAAATGCTCGGCTTACTTTAGCCCATTTTGGATAACCTTGCTGGAAAGTATAAATTTCGACTCTTGTACCATCACGATATTCGGAAAGTACAGGTGCTCCAAACTCGGCAATAACATAATTGCGAGAACTACCCGGATTTAAAACATTTAAATTTTTTTTACTTGGTTGATTACCCGCCATAAAGACTGAGCAACCAGACATAGATAACATAACCAAGCCCATAAGGCAGGCAATACTTAATTTTCTCACGATTTAGATTCTCTATTTCTTAAATATTTATACAACTTATTGTAATGCCTAAAGTATTACGTGCTTATCATATATAATTTAATAAAAATTTTCGATAAATTATTCAATATAAAGATAAAATGTTATTAGTTTAAATATGCAAACTTCCTCTCGATATTCTAGTTTTTATTATTTTGATCTATTTTTTCCCTTATACTTTCTTTTTTGAGTTTCCTTTTATTAATTTATTATGGCGTCACCCCAATCCCCTTCATCTTCTCCTCAAAACTATTCGCTCTTCTTGGCAATTTTTTCACTCGCAGTAGGAGGTTTCTGTATCGGCACTACAGAATTTGTCGCAATGGGCCTTATTCAAGAAATTGCACACAATTTAAAGATCACTGTACCTGAAGCCGGGCATTTTATTAGCGCTTATGCATTAGGTGTTGTGATTGGCGCCCCGATTATTGCTATTTTGGGCGCTAAAGTTCCTAGAAAGACTCTATTGCTTTGTCTCATGCTGTTTTATGGGATTGCTAATGCCTGTACAGCTTTAGCACATACGCCAGAAACAGTTTTAATTTCTCGTTTTATTGCGGGATTACCTCATGGTGCATATTTTGGAGTCGGTGCCCTTGTAGCTGCTGAACTCGCAGGCCCTTCACGAAGAGCTTCAGCAGTTGCACAAATGATGATGGGTTTAACAGTTGCTACTGTTATTGGCGTACCTTTAGCTACATGGTTAGGCCAACATTTTGGTTGGAGAGCAGGTTTTGAATTTTCAGCAACAATTGCATTTTTTACTTTAATTACTGTAGCCTGCTTTGTACCGAATATTCCAGTTCAAGCTACTGCCAGCATAAAAACAGAATTAGCTGGGCTTAAAAATATAAATATGTGGTTAACCCTTGCAGTCGGCGCAATTGGCTTTGGGGGCATGTTCTCGGTATATAGCTATGTCTCACCTATTCTCACTGAATACACTAAAGTTAATATCCAGATTGTTCCTATTGCATTAGCGCTGTGGGGCATCGGGATGGTGATTGGTGGGTTAGCCGCGGGCTGGCTTGCAGATAAAAATCTCAATAAAACTATTGTGGGCGTACTTATTAGCTCAGCGATTGCATTCGTAGTTGCAAGCTTTCTGATGAGTAATATATATAGTGCTATTGCTTCTTTATTCCTAATCGGACTTACCGTGATGGGTTTAGGTGGAGCTTTACAAACACGCCTCATGGACGTTGCAGGCGATGCCCAAACCCTAGCAGCTTCACTTAACCACTCCGCCTTTAATATGGCCAATGCATTAGGAGCATTTTTAGGTGGTTGGGTACTGAGCCATCAGATGGGCTGGATTGCACCGATCTGGGTAGGTTTCGTACTAAGCCTTGGTGGCCTTATTATCTTACTCATTGCATTTGCTGTAGAAAAAGCAACTCAAAAAGCCTAATTCTCATTAGGCTTTTTTAATAAAAATACTAATCTGTTAACTTTTCACCACAGTGTGGACAATAGCATTTCTTCTCTCTCACAGATTCTTTTTCTTCTAATACCTTTTCGCGCATGATTTGGATAATCAGATTATGCGCTTGTTCTTTCGGTAGTCCCACTTTTTGTCGAATACGTTCTATTTCAGCTTCATCATGCATGATGTCAATACCACGCACTTGAAGTAACTCACGAAACTCTTGTTCAAGGCGCTGATTACGTTGGTTAAGTTCATTAGCTAAACCGGAAGCTAAAATACCAGCTGGTAAAGCAGCAATCCCTACCCCTAAAATTGTAATTAAAGCTCCTAGTAGTTTTCCTAAGCTGGTCACAGGTGTGACATCGCCGTATCCAACTGTGGTTAAGGTAACGACCGCCCACCACATTGCTTTAGGAATAGAGCTAAACGCTTCTGGTTGCGCTTTATTCTCAACCACATAAATACCAGAGGCAGTCATAATAATCATAATGATTAAAATAAAAATCACTGCCTGAAAAGAACCTTTTTCTCGCTTAATAACACATAGCAATATTTGCAAAGAAATAAAATAGCGAGTTAATTTTAATAGTCGAAGTAATCGTAAAATTCTAAGCATACGAAGGTCTATTCGTACAAAGAAATTTAGATACGCAGGCAAAATTGCCATGAGGTCAATCAGTGCCTCTCCGCTTTTCATCCATGCTAAACGCTGCTTCCATGCAGCTTGTGTCGGATCACGCTCTACTACACTCCAGAGGCGTAAGAGGTATTCGGCACTAAAAATTGCAATTGAAATATTTTCAAAGTAGTCAAACCATATACGATAGCTGTAATACAGATCATTTACTGTTTCTAGCAATACCGCAATGACATTCCCAATAATTAAGAAAACCAAGAAGTAGTTAATACACCTACTCACTGTTGTTTCGTAATCATGATCATGAAGGTTGTTATAGAAGAATTTACGTAATCTCTTCCAAGCTAAAATTCGCATACAGATCTGAGCCACATGATATTGAACATATATTAAGCTCACATACTTAAATTCACCACTATAAGGACCAATAAAATATTTTATTAATTGTATTAACTAAACAATCATAAATAATATTTCATATTTTCTAATTATATTTTAATGAGCAGCAACATATCTAAACTCATTTTCTTCCCACCATTGCACATCATAAATACCCGCATGTGACTTCAAAATGACGTTAATATAATTTTGAAGCAGCATAATATGGTGAGTAATATCTAATTTTCTAAAAAGAAATCTTCTCAAAATTGGCGTATTCGGTGAAATGAATATCGCAAAGCCATTACTATATTCTTCATAAACACTAATACCGATATACATCGTGATCTCAGGTAATGGTACTTCTATTTCCCACCCCCAGCGTTCAGCATTTAATTCAATACTTAAGTGATATCTATTTTTCAATATACTATAAATATACTGTGCAATATCTTCCGTTTTCTGTACTAACGTATTTCCGTCTTCTGCTGATAAATTTTGATCATATAGCTGATAATCATCAAATTTAAATTCAACAATTGTCTTTAGCATTTTTAAGTTCCATATATAAAATACCCATGTTCTTTTTAATTATTTTTAAGTTCATTCAATTATTTTAAAGCAAAATCTTCTTTAATATCTAGCGTTATATTTATTTTTACATTTTATAGGAATAAAACTTGATTAATTCATTACTTTAATAATTAAAATATGCACTAATTCTCAATAAAATAAAAAAGAGCTGAATAATCAGCTCCTTTTTTGTACTAAATCGACCTATTAAGTCAATTGAGCAGCAGCAATTTTCTTAGTATCTACTTTATCAGCAGCATTTGTATATTCGCCCATTTGGTCGAAATTCAAATATTTGTAGATGTCAGCAGACATACTGTCAATTTGAGCTGCATATTGTTGGTATTCTTCTGGAGTTGGTAATTTACCAAGTACAGCAGCAACAGATGCAAGCTCAGCAGATGCTAAGTAAACGTTAGAACCTTGACCTAAACGGTTAGGGAAGTTACGTGTAGAAGTCGAAACAACAGTTGTGTTCGGCGCAACACGTGCTTGGTTACCCATACATAATGAACAACCAGGCATTTCTGTACGCGCACCAGCACGGCCATAAGTGTTATAGAAGCCTTCTTCCATTAACTGATGTTCGTCCATACGTGTTGGTGGAGCCAACCATAAACGAGTTGTTAATGAACCGCTTGGTACTTTCTCAAGTAACTGACCAGCAGCACGGAAGTGACCAATGTTAGTCATACAAGAACCAATGAATACTTCATCAATTTTGTCGCCTTGAACGTCAGAAAGAAGTTTTGCATCATCTGGATCGTTCGGGCAGCAAAGGATAGGTTCTTTGATTTCTGACAAATCAATTTCATACACTTTAGTGTATTCAGCATCAGCATCAGCTTTAAGTAAGCTTGGGTTTGCTAACCATTTTTCCATGTTTTCAACACGGCGAGCCATCGTACGTGCATCACCATAGCCTTGTGAAATCATCCACTTAAGCATTGTGATGTTAGAACGTAAGTACTCAGCAACTTTCTCTTCAGAAAGTGTGATTGCACAACCAGCAGCTGAACGTTCAGCAGAAGCATCAGAAAGTTCGAATGCTTGCTCAACTGTTAAGTCAGTTTCCATTTCTGTTAAGTCGATTTCTAAGATACGACCAGAGAAGATGTTCTTCTTACCTTTTTTCTCAACAGTAAGATCGCCTTCTTTGATTGCATAGTAAGGAATCGCATGTACAAGGTCACGTAAAGTGATACCAGGCTGCATTTTACCTTTGAACTTAACAAGAACTGATTCAGGCATATCAAGTGGCATTACACCAGTTGCAGCAGCGAAAGCTACAAGACCAGAACCTGCTGGGAACGAAATACCAATTGGGAAACGAGTATGCGAGTCACCACCAGTACCTACTGTATCTGGAAGAAGCATACGGTTTAACCAAGAGTGGATAATACCGTCACCTGGACGTAAAGATACACCACCGCGGTTCATGATGAAGTCTGGAAGTGTATGTTGCATTTGTACGTCAACTGGCTTTGGATAAGCAGCAGTGTGACAGAAAGATTGCATTACCAAGTCAGCAGAGAAGCCCAAGCAAGCTAAGTCTTTTAACTCGTCACGAGTCATAGGACCAGTTGTATCTTGAGAACCAACTGTAGTCATCTTAGGTTCACAGTAAGTACCTGGACGGATACCTTGACCTTCTGGGAGACCACATGCGCGACCAACCATCTTCTGAGCTAAAGTGAAACCTTTGCCAGTGTCAGCTGGTTGTACTGGAGTACGGAATAATGTAGATGGGGCTAAACCTAAAGCTTCACGTGCTTTAGCAGTTAAGCCACGACCAATGATCAAGTTAATACGACCACCAGCACGTACTTCGTCTAAAAGTACTGGAGTTTTAAGTTCAGACTCAGCGATTTGTTCGCCATTTTTGAACGCAGTAACTTTTGCAGCAGCATGATCGATTTTAAGAGTAACTTCGTCACCCATGTTCATGTTAGAAACATCGATCTCTACTGGTAATGCACCAGCATCTTCCATTGTGTTAAAGAAGATCGGAGCAATTTTACCGCCTAAACACACACCACCGTCTTTTTTGTTTGGAATGTGAGCGATTTCATCACCAAAGAACCAAAGAACAGAGTTTGTTGCAGATTTACGAGATGAACCTGTACCAACAACGTCACCTACGTAAGCAACTTGGTTGCCTTTAGCAATGAGTTCTTTAATTTGGCTTAATGGACCAACTTCACCTGGTTTTTCAGGGTTAATACCATCACGCTCGTTTTTCAACATTGCGTTTGCGTGTAATGGAATGTCTGGACGGCTCCATGCGTCTTGAGCTGGAGACAAGTCATCAGTGTTTGTTTCACCTGTTACTTTGAACACAGTGATTTTGATTTCTTCTGGTACATCTTTACGACTAGTGAACCATTCAGCATCAGCCCAAGACTGTAAAACAGCTTTTGCATTAGCATTGCCAGCTTTAGCTTTATCAGCTACGTCATGGAACGCATCAAATACAAGTAATGTTTTTTTCAATGCTTCAGCAGCTAAGCTTGCTAATTCAGCATCATCTAGAAGCTCAACTAAAGGCGCTACGTTATAGCCACCAAGCATCGTACCTAGTAAATAAACTGCACGTTCTTTAGAAACTAGCGGAGATGTCGCTTCGCCTTTTGCAATCGCTGCCAAGAAAGCTGCTTTTACGTAAGCTGCTTGGTCAACACCTGCAGGAACACGGTTTTCAAGCAAATCAACCAAGAATGCTTCTTCACCTGCCGGTGGGTTTTTTAATAACTCAACAAGTTGAGCAGTTTGAGCATCATCAAGTGGCTTCGGTGGGACTCCGAGTGCGGCACGTTCAGCAACGTGTTGGCGGTAAGCTTCTAGCACGGTGTTCATTCCTCTTTTTTTAAAAAATTACTTGTAAATTCCAGCTTTCACAAAGCTTCACAAGTAATATGGACTACAAAATTTTACTAGAGTTCAAGCCAAAAGTTAATGAGCGCGGGGTGTTTCTCCGTGATGCCCATTATTTTGTAACTAAATACCCCTGTATAAATAATGATCTTAATGACTGGTTTATGATGCGGTATTTTGAATTTAAAGAACACTCCACCTTAGTGGAGTGTTGACGATGTATTAAACACTTAGAACTTTTTATAGTTTGGCATTTTGTCGTGTGGTGTAACCAAGCACTCATCTGCCATTTGTTTTCTAATTTTTTCTTGCAGGGCTTCTGGATTAGTTTTTAATTCATCTTGTGGAATAGCATAAACTTTTTCAATAATATTCAAGATGAATTTTTTGGTGATCTCATCTTCGATTTTATTTGCATGTTCAATCGCTTGAGACTTTTCAATTGCTTGCTGACGGTCAAATACAATACTTCTAGCTGCATTCCCAACACTGGTACAGAAGCCATGCCATTGTTCTTCAGGTGTTAAAGGTTTTTTCTCTGTACAGCCGACTAACAACATTCCCATCAAAACAAATAAAACTTTTTTCATCATTACTCTACACAGACTATGCTGCCAACATCATACTGAATCTGACAGAGTTTGCAAAAACTGCTATAAAAAAACCGAGATATAAACTCTCGGTCCTTTATATGTAGTGTGAGAAATACACATTTCTTAATTTAAATTAATTAAAAAACTTAATATCAGTAGGTGTTGATATTTTTGCAGCATCTCCAACTGATTTTAAGGTACCGTTTTTGGCATCAAAGCGGAACAAACTAATATTATTAGTAAAAACATTTGTTACATACAGATATTTACCAGTTGCATCGAATGAGAAAGCACGTGGTTCAATACCATTAGCTTTATAAACAGTCGGTTGAGCCAGCAATCCATCCTCTTGAATTTTAAATACGAGGAGTTTGTTGTCTGAGCCACGATTAGCAGCGATCACATATTTGCCATCTGGACTAAGAATAATTCCGCTTGCACTCTTAAATTCGGGCGTTTTGTCTTCATGAACTAGCTTTAACTCAGCAGTTTTCTTCAAATAGCCATCTTGCACATTAAAGGTCACAATTTCACTTCGCATTTCGGCGGTAACATATGCATGCTTACCATCTGATGAAAAGACCATATGACGCGGACCAGAGCCATGGTTAAACGTCACATCCCGACTGTTATCCGCTTCGAGTGGTTGCGTTTTGTTTGGGTTATAACGAAAGACATAGACTTTGTCATTTCCAAGATCACTTGCATATAAATACTTACCATCCGGACTAAAAGTTGTCGAATGAGCATGTCCACTCTCTTGACGCCCCTTAACATGACCAGAACCTTCCGAAAAAACAATATTTTGTACCATTTCACCCAAATGCCCATTCGGCAAAATTGGAAAAACAGCCACACCACCACGACCTTTATCAAATGCCGAATAATTCGACACAAACAGGAATTTACCATCTAAACTAATTGAGGCATGAGTTGGATGTCCACCATGACTATTCACTGTGTTCAAAACCTCTACCTTTCCGTTTTGAACCGATAGTGCAGTGACTTCTCCTAAATTTTCTTCATTTGTTGTATATGCAAAACGACCATCTTTAGATTTCACAATCCAAGATGGACTTTTCATTTTTAACACTTTAACTGGAGTTAGAGTCCCGTCAGCATTAACTTGCAATTGATATAAACCTTCACTGGCCTTTTCCGGTTTTTGAACAAGTGGTGCATCAGGAATCGATGTCCAAGTTCCGACTAAAGCGATTTGTTGTTCTGCTGCATTCACTGTGGAGCCCCACCCAAGTGACAAAAAGGACAATGATAATGTTGCTGTTAATTTCTGAATGAGTTCACGATATTTAATATTTGTATCGTTAACCTTGCTATCTCTAATTTCAACACAAGTATCTTTTTCCACTGGCATTTTTCCTTGAAAAATTTACCTTATTTGCAATTAACAACAAGGCATTATCAATCTAATTTCATTTAATGATTCTGAAAATTAATTTATAAAACCGCAATTTTCAAGTGAATTTTCTTTAATCAAAATCCTTTTTAAAGTGGGATTCCTGCCAAAAGAATTGATGATCTACATGATTAATATTTAATTTTTTAAAATAGTATAGCGTTAATAAAATAAGAGCCCACTTAAAGTGAGCTCTTAATTTATGCATCTAGAAACGCCAATTGTAGAATAAATCGATCGCTCGCTCTAAAGACTGACTTGCTTCTAAATATAGACGGCGATTCATTTGATAACGCAGCGTAAGTTTATTGACTGGCGTAAATACCCCGACACCATAACGAATAAACAAATCAGGCGTAATATATCCAGTTAAGCTTACCTGAGTATCATCACCCGTACCTTGTGCATCTAATGCAAGACCACTTAAGCCGAAAGTACGTCCAATTTGATTCGTGAAAGCGCGTGTACCGCCCAAGCCCATACTAATACCAGCAGCAGCGATTGTATTGTTTACATCAGATTTAAAACCTTCCGCATTACTTAAACCGCTTGAGCCTTCATTAATACGACCTGTCACTAATGCATTTAATGCTTCTTGTTCAGATAAGCCCGCATCGTTATAAACTTGAATGTTTGGTGATGATGCAGTACCTGTAACACGAACGCCAACCATACTACCCTGAACATTTTTATTTGCATCTATATCTAAAGTTGGGTTTGCCAATGGGCCATTGAAACGGGCAATAGCACGGTTTAAATCTAAGCTTTGACCATAAGCTTCAATTTTCACCTTTTGACTTACACCAATAGCACCCATCGCGCGCATTGCCGTTTCATAACCACGCTGAGTTAAGTTCAAACGACCTACTAAAGGAATATTACTGTTAAAGCCTTGGAAGATAACTTGATTACCAATATTTACCGAAATATCGGCACGGATATCCCAAGGTTTTGCTGCACGTAAAATTGCAAGTGGGTCTTGGCCTTGCCGGACAATACGAACATCTGAAGATGTATTAATGACAGGTGCTGTTGTTTCAGGCATTGAAATACGTGCACGAGGAACATCTACCGACCCTTTCAAACTTAAACGTTTGTCGAAAGGATACATATCGAGTGTCAAATTCGGATTTGCAATAGCTGTAATTAATGGGGCTTGACGTACGAGTAAGTTATCACCTTTTAAGTTCAACTGTAGACGTGGAGAATCTTTCCAATCGAAACTACCTTTAAGTAAACCTACCCCTTGTCCACTGTTAAATGCACCATCAATTGTTGCCATATCCTGACGAATAGATGAATACACTTGTACATTGGTTAAGTTCACTGGCAGGGAAATCATACTGATTGCCCCATTTTTCAAACGCATCTCACCCGTAAACTGCGGTTGGGTTAATGTACCATTCACTTTACCTGCCAAGGCTAAAGTACCACTCATTGAACGTACATCTTGAATAAATGGTTTTAAAACTTTTAACTGTACATCATTAAAGGCTACCTCACCATGCATTGGCATAGATGGTTGGTATGGATTAATAATGACATTCGCGTATCCAGTACCAATATCTGGTGTTTTTACATCAACACGGAACAATAGACCATCTGAAATGCTTTTCGCAATTACACTTAGCTCATCATAAGTCAACGTGGTTGGCGGATCTTGAGGGTCTTCTGCTGCTAAACCTAGTTCACCTTTTCTGGTCACTAAGCGTGCATCAAGTTTAGGATGTCCACCATTTACCCAAGACGCTTTAGCATAACCATTGAGTTGACCCGTCATAGCCAAACCTTCCGGCATAAATGCGGCAAAATCTCCTAAATCCAGATTTTGGGTAATAAATGAAATATTGCCTTGTGCTTTACTCACACGTACAGGTTGGTCAAGGCATAACTGACTATTTCTACTTTGCCAACAATGCTGTCCAACATATAGCTCAGAACGTGCTGATGAAAACACAACAGGCGCATTTTGATTTTGCGCTAAACGAATTCGACGCGAATCAAAACTACCTTTTTGAATTTGGCCCAACCAATCATTATTTTGGTTAAAACCGCCTGCTAACTGCACATAAAATTTAGAAATATTATTATTTGCCTGAACTTTTAATAAGTGTGCTTTTCGTGTTCCAGTTAAATTGACTTCAGCAGACTGGATTAGACGGCTACCACTACGTAAATTATCAAGCTTTGCTGTGAGCTGAGTTGGAGTTGTTTCGGAAGTTGGTAGTTCACCCTGTACACGCAGTTTTTTAACGCTCACTAAATTATTGAAAGCAAAGTTATCAACTGCAATATTAGCTGTAGCCTTCAAACGCGGCTGAGATTGAACACTTAAATCTCCATAAGCACGACCACTTAGACCCGGATACAACTCATAAAGTGCAGGCGCATTGAGCTTGATTTTTAAATTCTGCGCATTACCAGTCGCCTGTAACTGGTTTTGTGCATACACTAAAAATAGATTATTCGCTTCAAATTGCTGAGGTAAAAAGCCCTTTTGATTCGAATCCATAAGTACAGATAAGTTACCTTTACCTCTCACTGGCTTATTATTCAAAAATCCTGCAAGGTTCAATTGCTGAATATCAATACGCTTTAACTTATCAGACCAAACACCTTGCGTTTTTACATTTCCTGAAATTTCGCCTTTTACACTAGAAACAAAATATTGAGGTTTAAAACGCACAAGCGAACTATTGATGTCCCAAGCAATACGATCTTTTAAGTTTAATGATCCAGTCGCGTAGATTTTTCCAGCCACACCATCATGTTGTAACTGACTAATTCGAATAAACTCTGGAGTACCAGCAAGAGAGAACTTTAATAACCCATTAGCCTGATTAAGTGCTTTTAAAGATCCATCATAATTCACTGCAAAACCTTTAAAACCACCACCGGCTTTAACATCATTAAATAATAAAGCTGCCGTACTTTTCCCAGCTAACGCAACCGTTTCTTGGTTTGCTTGAGCCAACTGGCCTTTTAAATCAATTTTTTCAAGTTGAATGATTTGTTGATTTGGCTTGGCAAAACCACTTGCTTTGATTGATCCATTAAGTAAGTTTACCGGTGCAGCTGCATGAATACTTTGTGGATTAAAGTCTTTTGCATTTAATAACGCATTCCATGCCAACTGACGTTTTTCGGTAGGTAATAAAACTTTAGCCTGACCTGTGAGACTCCCTTTTTGAGCCGCAAAATTAAAACTAGGAACATTAAGAATATTATCTTTAACATTCAATGTTGCTAAATATTGTCCAGCTGGCAATAAGGTTTGTTCATGCTGATATACTTTAGTTGCCACTTTAATATCTTGCTGACCATCCCGTAAAGTCAAATCTACTTGACCACTATCACTGCTTAACCAACCTATATATGGCATAGCACGATCTATTTTGGACCAAGCCACATTCATAAACATTGGCTGTGGTTTTTTACTCTTTTCAGGTGCTTGATTTAATTTAAGTTTCCAAGACTCATAGCGGTCAAAGTCGACATTAGCAAATACTTCCGTGCCTTTTTCTAAAGAGCCAGTTGAAGCAACTGCAGCATCTAAACTTGGCGGTAAGAAGTCCTGAACGACTTGAGGGATAGCTTTATCTTTAGGATTAACATGATCTAAACGACCTTTTATATCCCAAGTGACATGATCTTTCCAGTTCACCAAGCCTTTAAGGTTAACTGCACCTTTCATGACCTGACCATTAAAGTCTGTAATATTCAGCTGATGAACCAAATCAGTATTCATTAAGGCGTTGTATTGGCCTTCTGGTAAATTTTCCCCTTTTAAATCTGTCTCAAGCGCTAAGTTAAGTTGCTTAACATCCCCCTGAAACTTGATCACACCATTTTTAGCAAATAATTTTTGTTCAACCAGTAAAGGCAAGTGATAATTTTTAAGTAACAATGCACCTTTCATTGGTACTTCATGGCGAACAGGATGTAAAACGACCCAACCTGTTAATAAATCTGGTGTTGTCGTTGCTACACCAGCTTGCAATGTATCTAAACTTCCTCGAGCTGCCACTTTAATATTTTGGATGTTTAAACTTTTTAAAGAAGGAATTCTTAAATCTGCTGTCGCATTCAGTGGATATTTGCCACTAAAGTCCATATTTCCTGTTGCGTTATGAACAGAAAGATACCCCATATCCATACTTGAATTTTCAAATTTCAGTTTTGTCTCTGACCACAAAGCATCATTTAAATGAACATCATGGAAATTTACGACAGAACCTGAATTTTTAATTTCTAAATGATCAACATCTCCCACATCTACACGAAGCACAAATGGTAATTTAATGGGTTTAAACTCAAATGGCTTATCCGATGGCGGAGCTTTGTTAATAATAACTAGGTTACGGACATCTGCATTGCTCAAATGCACTTCTTTTTCTAATATTAAAGAACGCCACCCTAACCGTACATCAGCTCTATCTAAAGTAACGTCAACTTCTTTTAACTGAACAATAATATTTTTAAGAATAATTCCCCGAAGTAAATTACCCCCTTCATATTCATATTTAATGACTTGCTGAGCTTGTAAAACACGGTCTAATAAAAAACGGCTTCCACGGTCAGTCGACATCATAATAATGATGGAAGCAACAAGTAATAAAAGTATGATTAATATTGTCAGCAAAAAGCTACGCAAAATGCGTCGCTTCTTAGGAGAGCTAGGTGCCGAAGTGGGCTGCTGTTCTACTTCCGCCATAAAATAAACCTAATAAAATTTTATTTTTAAAGTTGTGGACCAATAAAGAAATGCAAACGAATCGGATGATTATCATCAGAAATACCTGAAGCCACATCTAAACGAATTGGTCCAATTGGGGACTTCCAACGAATACCGACACCAACACTGTAGGCAGTCGGGTTACTAAAATTCTTATCGTAAGCATTACCAAAATCAGAAAAAACAGCTGCTCGCCAACCCTCTTTGAATTGATAGTTATATTCTAAAGAGCCTACTGCTAGAGCCTGTCCACCAATCTTATATCCATTTTCTTCGGGTGAAAGACTTTTATAATCAAAACCGCGAATTGTCTGGTCACCACCAGTAAAGAATCTTAAATTATAGGGAACTTTATCAAATTCATCGGTAAAAATATAACTAAGATCAGATCGTCCCACAAACTGATGGTTATCA
The DNA here is from genome assembly GCF_027854645.1 of Acinetobacter sp. AOR41_HL. Lineage (NCBI taxonomy): Bacteria > Pseudomonadati > Pseudomonadota > Gammaproteobacteria > Moraxellales > Moraxellaceae > Acinetobacter > Acinetobacter sp. AOR41_HL. The sequence continues at coordinate 123,683 of NZ_JAKTHZ010000027.1, forward strand.
TTTTCACCTAGAGAATAAATAAATCTCCAACCCGCTGTAGCAATCGCCATATTGGCATCGGAAAGTAAACTGCTACTTCCCAGTTCTAACTTATAGCTTTGTTTAAATGCTTTCGTTGGATTTAACCTTGTATTACTTGAGGTTTTAGAGGTTTCATAACCAAATAATAACGCTTCTTGCTCTGATGCAGCTGTTTTAAATGCATCTGGCAATTCAGAAATATCGACATTTCCTTTTTGAGTCAGTCGGTCCAGACGGTAACGGACCCCAATAGTGTGTTGCCAATTGCCTAAAGGTTTTTTAATAACTCGCTCACCACCCAATACGGCAGATTCAGTTAATAAACTCACATCAGGACCGATATTATCTCTAGTCTCGCGCTCATAACCACCTACAATGTTAAAGTAATCATTTAATGGATGCTTATAAGGAATACTATAACGGCCATCTATAGACTGACGAATTTGTGAAAGTTCAAAGTTGGCATCAAAGGAGTGCCCATATTCGTTCACAATCGAACGACGATATTGACTACGTAAACGAGCTCCCGTATCAGTACCATAACCCACACCAGTTTCCAAACTATTCAATTTATCCGCATTTAAAGTCACAATAACCGGAATCCGTTTTTCTTCACGCGCTTGGGCTTGTAAACGGTCTTGTTCCGACTCTTGCTCTGCATGATCTGCTGCTGCGGTTTTCAAAGAAGCTGGAGCTGCAGCTAATTGTACATTTTCAGTTCCGGCAAATTGTTTTTCGTCTACCACATTTTGACTAACCTCTTTACTAGATGAGGCTAAATGTCGTGCTTTAGCAAGCTGTTGTTGTTCTGGAGAAAGCAATTTTGATTCATCAATGGTGACATTTTGCTGATCGACTAATGCTTGTAAATCTGGGGGTAACTCAAGCGGCTTCTCAATTGGATCAGGTTTAATTGAATCAACCAAAGTGTAGTTAAAATAGCGAGAGTTCGTCAGGTTGTTGGCTAAAGCATTTACACGCCAGAATGTGTAGTCATCGCCCTCTTTCCAAGGTGCCATACTCTCAAGAATATTTAATTTGATTGGTAAGGGTTTTGAAGGATCACTCATACGAAACTCAACCTTACCTAGCTTATATCGCTCACCCGTTTCATATTTGAGGTTAATATCTGCTTTGTTTTCAGGTTGGCTTACTTTCACATCGTGTAAACGCCAGTAGGCATCAAAATATCCATTATTTGTTGCGGCATCGACAATTCGACTTTTAGTTGTTTCATACAGACCATGATTAAAGATATCACCCACATCTTGGTCTGGAACTAAACGAATAACTTGAAACTGTGGTTGTTTTGCACCAGCTCCACTGAATTCAATATTTTGTTCATTAATTCGTACCGGCTCATTTGGAGTAACTTTAACTCGAACACGGCTTGCACTTAATTTTTCAAAACGAAACTCAGCATTGTAATAACCTACAGCTTGAGCGGCCTGATTGCTTAGGCTCCTAAGTTGAGGCAATGCTGAATTAAAATCTTCAAATGATTCTTGAGTAAATGTAGATAATTTACCTTTAATATTTTTAGCCAAATCGTCTGGAGCACCCGTAACCTCAGCAGTAATACGAGGTATTTGCTCCATCGGAATCACACGCGGTGGACGAATTTTATTAAATATCCGTTTAAAGAAACCTTTTTCTTCCGGCGGTTCTTCAGTAGCAGCTGTAAGCTCAGGTAAAGTTTTTCCAGTTTCATTAGCTTCGACTACAATCTTACTGTCAGATTGAATCTCATGCATGAGTTGGTCAATATTTACAGGCGCCTGATTAATTTCATGTAATTCTGCTTGTGATGCATCATTCACTACCATTTCTGGATGTTTTTGTGTGCCATTTTGGAAGTTCTGAGCTTCAGTTTTTGCCTCTTCTGCTACCCGATAAATCTCATTTGCCATATTCTGGTCAACAGGCATCACGGGTAAATCTTCGAGGTTATCGAGCGTAATTGGCTTAAATTCTTCAATCTGATTTGGAAATTGTTCTTGTTGTTGCAATATAGCCAAGCTATCTTGTTGCTGCTGTGCTTGAGTTACCAGAGTAGCGACATCAGTAATCGGAACATCATTTTGGTTATTTGTATTTGTTTGTTGCAATGATGGATCAGTTACTGACTGGTTTGCTACCGGCGTTACGGTCTCAGCTGAACTTTGAGCATAACAAGGATTAACACATAAACTTAACAATAGGCTGCTACAAATAAGTTTAGGTATACTCTGCATTTTTAGGATTAAATGCATAGAGTGAGAAAGAGTTGACTGTTTAAACTTAATTTTAGAAGGCATGGAAAACTCTAAACTTATTTTTTAATAAACGCACCAATATGAGGATAAAACTCACTCGAAACCATTGATTTTTCATTTAATCAAGCGTTAAAAATATCATACATGGTTTTCGATGCAAATTAACACTCCGTCACATTTTTTAATAAAACTCAATGAAGCTTGTATATGATGAAACAAGATGAATCCCTGATGACATCACGTCGGTTTGTACCGATGTTTTTTACACAGTTTTTTGGCGCATTAAATGACAATGTTTTTAAGCAAGCTTTATTGTTAGTCATTACATATGGTTGGATTCAACAACAATCTGCCCCTGTAAGTACACTCAATAATTTAGCAGCATTATTGTTTATTTTGCCATATTTCTTTTTTTCAGCAACAGCAGGACAAATTGCTGACAAATATGAGCGCTCACAACTTGTGCGTGGTATAAAAATATTAGAAATCATAATTATGCTTATTGGGTCTGCCGGTTTCTTATTGGGGCATTTATGGCTACTTCTTCTGGCTTTATTCTTAATGGGAACACATTCCACATTTTTCGGACCTATTAAATATGCAATTTTGCCTGAAATTTTAAAACCAAACGAACTCATGTCGGGCAATGCCTTATTTCAATCCGGTACATCGATGGCAATTTTATTCGGCATGATCTTAGGTGGTGCCGTAATTGCATCATCAGAAGGTAATTTACTATGGATTAGTTTGACTGTAGTCGCTATTGCTTGCATAGGTTATTTATTTAGCCGTTTCATTTTACCCCAAAAAGTTGCTGCACCTGATTTAGATATTGATTGGAACTTTATTCGTACAAGCTTCCAAACTATTACATATGCCAAAAGTTTACCGTTAGTGTTCACCATTTTATTAGGTAATTCGTGGTACTGGTTTTATGGGGCGACTTATTTAACGCAAATTCCGCAGTTGACTCAACAAAATCTCCATGCATCGGAAAATGTGGTTAGCCTATTACTCACATTCTTCTCAGTCGGTATTGGGGTAGGTTCTCTTCTTTGCCGTAAAATTGGTGGTTCGGAAATCAACATTAAAATGGTGCCGATTGGTGCAATTGGTCTTACTGTTTTTGCGCTTTACCTTGCAACGAGTCTAGCCTTTGTACCGGAGAAAACTGGAGCATTACTAACATTAAAAGATATTTTCACTCAAGGTTGGGTTTACTACCATGTCATGATTGCCGTGACTTTATTGGGTATTAGTGGTGGTTTTTATATTGTTCCTTTGTATGCCATGATGCAGGCTTACTCACCGCGCTCACATCGTGCCCGAGTGGTTGCAGCAAATAACATTTTAAATGCTGTATTCATGGTTTCTTCAGCAATTTTCTCAATCTTAATCTTAAGTGTTTTAAAAATTGATATTAAAATACTATTTATTATTACAGCTGTACTTAGTGCAATCTTTAGTATCTGGCTTCTTGCTCGACTAAAACCAATGCTTGCCACAGCACATCTTTCTTTGGAGGACTAATTTATGCGCCACTATACGGGAATTGATCAACTTATTAACTCCTTTGATCAGGCATTACGTAGTCTTGTTCCAGGTGCAACAGCAGCACAGCGACAAAATCCGGCTGAAACGGCTGAAACAAAACTTGGAGTTGAAGATGCTCGCCATGTTGCAGGCTTAATGCGTGTTAACCATAGTGGTGAAGTATGTGCTCAAGCGCTTTATCATGGGCAAGCATTAACGGCAAAATTGCCAAATGTACGCCGCGAAATGCAACAGGCAGCAATTGAAGAACAAGACCATTTAGCTTGGTGTGAAGACCGTTTAAAAGAGCTAAATAGTCATACAAGTTTATTGAACCCGATTTGGTATGGCCTTTCATATGGTATGGGTGCTCTTGCCGGTATTGCAGGTGATAAATATAGCTTAGGTTTTGTTGCTGAAACTGAACGCCAAGTTAGTCTACATTTGCAAGATCACTTAAACCAGTTACCTGCTCAAGATGAACGCTCTCGTAAAATTTTAGAGCAAATGAATGAAGATGAATTACATCATCGTCATACTGCGCTTGAAGCAGGTGGTGTTGAATTACCTTATGCAGTAAAAATCAGTATGACCGCTATTTCAAAGTTAATGACTAAAACGAGTTATTACCTTTGAAAAACAAAGGATTGATCTCATTCAGATCAATCCTTTTTCAAATATTATTTTAAACCATGATCATATTTGAAACGTTCGATATCTCGAATTGAGTTCCAATAGTTTCTGTTAATACGGTCACGATCAATTTGTAATTCTCTTAAAAGCTTACGATAACGTTCACGCTCTTCTGGCTTTAATTTTTCGTTATAAGCGCTATCAGAATATTGCTTAAACTTCTCGTCATAACGATCGTATTCATTTTTTGCATTGTAGTAATCGGAAGCTGCACGATAATAAGGTCTTAAACGATTACGCTGCTCGATTGGACAGACATTAATATTCCCGCTCCCTTCTAAGGCGTTATAAAAAATATTTGATGGCTGGCAATAATATCCTAAGCCCTCTTTATATCCACGTTCATATGACTTTTGATCTGGAACAATATTAGCTTTCCCACACGCTTTATAATATTGATCTAAACGCGGCGAAGAACCTTTTGAACCGTCTTTCTCACCCACTAATGACCAATTCGCAGTCTTACATTCTTCTACGCTCATTGCAGCACACCCCGAGAGGCTGATTGCTAAAATGGCTAAACCGATATTTTTCATATTAAGAGAACTCAAAAATAAAATTTAAAAAAACGCAAAAAATAAAATTCCAGTACATACACTATGTAAGTCCTGCTTTATTCAAGACTTATACATAAATGTTTAACTGGATAAGCGTTTAAGTTTAAAGCAGTTTGACCATCTCACCAAATTTAAGGATCATAAATTCTAATTATGTTTAATTTTTTAAAGCGAAATCATGAACTATCAAATGGCTCTTATACGTTAATTTTACTTTAAAAATTTATTATCAAAACAAAACTCAAGCCACTGATTATGAATACAAAAAATAAAAATTATTTATAAAACTCTCTTTAACCATTTTACTCTTTTTTTACGCGATTTACTTCAAGGGCTAAGGTAGGATTTTAGCTAAATAACCACCAAGGTTTTTTATAATGAGTACGCTTATTTACCCAAATTTAAACTTAAAAGATTCTCACTTTAAGGCATTTAAAATATCAGATGATTTTATTCCACAAACGCACGTACATACGTTCAACTCAGAGCTTTTTTTAAAAGAAGTTGATGAATATTTAAATTTATATCCTCAGACTCAGCACATTGATATTTGTCTACATGACTTAAACGGGCATATTCGTGGTAAACGAATTGACGTTAAAAGCCTCAAAAATCTCTCTCATGGATGTTATTTTCCACTTTCTGTTTACGCCATGAGCCTTGATGGAAAAGTAATTGAAGAGACAGGATTAGGAAAATATATTGGTGAACCAGATAGACTTTGCCTGCCCATTTTAGGCAGCTTGCAACCAAGTGCCTTATCCCCAGAATTAAATGCTCAGCTTTACCTATCAATGCAAGAAGAAGATGGTACAGACTGCCGCTATGAACCACGCAATATATTAAAAAAAATATTAAATCAGTTACATGCCCATAATTACTTTCCTGTCATGGCTGCCGAATTAGAATTTTATCTTTTCTCACCTCAGCATCAGGCTGAAACCTGTATAGAAAACCAATGTTTTGATATAGATGCACCCAATAACTATCAACAAGTCCTAGATGAGGTTGAAAAAGCTGCTCTACTACAATCTATTGAAATTACCGCGATTGTTGCGGAATCATCTCCTGGACAATATGAACTAAATCTTCAACACAGCCATGACATTTTGAAGCTATGCGATCAAATTAATGCTTTAAAAAGAATTGTAAAACAAGTCGCAAGAAAGCATGACTTAACTGCTTGTTTCATGGCGAAACCCAACTTGGCAAAGGCTGGAAGCGGCATGCATTTTCATATGAGTATGCTGAATCAATACCATGAAAATATATTTAGTTCAGAAGAAGAAAAAGATGAGCTTTCTACCAAATTACTCAGTGCAATTAGCGGACTTATTGAGCTAATGCCTGCATCTATGGCGATTTTAGCCCCTAATATTAATTCTTATAGACGCTTTAAAATTGGGCATCATGTACCATTAGAAGCCAATTGGGATACTAACAATCGTAATGTCGCAATCCGCATTCCATGTTCAGATATACAAAATCAACGTTTAGAATACCGTGTTGCTGGAGCTGACTGTAACCCCTATCTCGTTTCAGCCACTATTTTAGCAGGTGTATCTTACGGCTTATCTCATAAATTACCACTACCAAAACCTGCTCATCTTTTAAAATTTCCAGACGAGCATATTTTATTAGCTAACAACCAACCAGAAGCCTTAAAAATATTTAAAGGAAGTCTTATTTTAAAAGGATATTTAGGCGCTGACTTTGTCGAACATTGGTACACGGTTAAGCAGGCTGAATATCAAAACATTTATAGTCAAATGACTGAAGCAGAACAACATTGGGATATATAAATAAAAAAAGCAAAAAAACTATAAACCACTTTGCAAACCCTTAGGGAGAAATACCCTAAGGTTTTTTTTATATCTAATTAATGATTTTTCTGTTTAGCTAAAAAACGCAATCCAACACCAGGTTCAGTTGCAATATAGCGTGGCTGAATTGCGTTATCCCCCAGTTTACTGCGTAACTTGCCCACTAAAATACGTAAATAGTGCGTATCTTCCTGATGGGTTGGACCCCATAGTTCTTTTAAGAGCTGTGGCTGGGTTAAAAGCTGTCCTTGATAGCGCATTAACAATGTCAAAAGTTGAAATTCTTTTCGAGTTAAAGTAATTGGTTGTTGCTCGACCCAAACCAAACGTTGCGTAACATCAACTTTAAGATAACCATCGTCATAGACATGCGCTTCTTGCTGAATCGGTTGGTTTCTTAAAATGACACGTATGCGCGCCAAAAGCTCTTGCACACTAAAAGGCTTGGTCATGTAATCGTTTGCGCCAGCATCTAGCAAAGCAACTTTTTCGTATTCGTCAGCCCGTACAGATAGCACAATAACCGGCACATTCGACCAGCTACGTAATTCTTGAAGCACTTCTTTTCCGTCTAAATCGGGTAAGCCCAGATCTAGAATAACCAAATCAGCCCCTTGTGTTGCTAAAGTTTCTAGGCCTTTGTAACCCGTTTCGCAGAGCGTGGTTTTATATTTTTGAGTTCTTAAAGCAATATCTAAAAATTTACGAATTTGAGGCTCATCATCAATAATCACAATACGTGTTTCTACAGGTGATGTTTCGGAACTTATCATGAATTTACAACTTATTCTTTTACTGGGTGAATGGGTAATCTGATTTGAATTAAAGTACCTTTATTTTGGCGCCCTGAAAATGCTTCTATTGTACCCATATGAGCACCAATAATCGCTTTTACGATTGTAAGCCCTAAACCAGTACCAAATTTTCCACGGTCTCCTCTTTCCATCGTGTAAAACATATCAAAAATGCGATGTCTTTCATCTTCAGGAATTCCCGCACCTCTATCTTCAATTTCAATTTTTACTTTATCTTCTGATGAAAGTTGAGCTCGAATCATGACTGGTTCATCTGGAGGTGAAAAGTTTGCGGCATTTTCTAAAACATTAAAAATAGCTTGCTCAACCAGCGCTGGGTGAACATATAAACTAATTTGTTGCTCAGGTAAGTGAACGACCACTTGCGTATCTGGTTTATAACGTTTTAAACGGCGGGTTGCTGAACCAATTAACTCATCTACCCCAATCCAGTCTCTTTTTAAAGTTAAACCTTCGTGGCCTAAGCGTGTCATATCAAGTAAGTTTTGAATATAACGGTCTAAACGCTCACCTTCTAAATGAATTGTTTCAAGTAAATCTTGCTGGTCTTGTTCAGACATATCAGCTTTAAAATTGGCAAGCGTATCTGCGGCTCCAATAATAGAAGCAAGTGGTGAACGTAAATCATGCGATACCGAAGATAATAAAGCAGAACGTAAGCGCTCTGTTTCACTGGTCACTTTTGCTTGTTCAAGTTCATTGACCAATTGGGTTCGAAATGCTGCCTGTGCAATATACTCAATTACACTTTCCGTCAGTTTCTTTTGCTCAAAATTTAAGGAAACCACGTCATCTTTAAAGTAAATTCCCACTATACCTAGGCTATTTTTCTGCTCTAAAAGTGGTAAAAACCACCAGTTTGATTGACTAAGGGTATCGGTAAAACGTCCACACGGCTGTTGATGTTTCAAACACCATTCTGCAGCTACTTTTTCTTTATCATTTAGTTCTATATCAGATGAAATAACTCTATCTTGGATAGAAATCCACACTTTAGTTTGCAGCTGGGTTTCTAAAGTCATACGACCGGTTTGCATGACTTCTTCAAGGTTTACTGCACTAGAAAGCTTACGTGCCAAGTCTTGCATCACTGTGGTGTAGGCATTAGCAGCTTTTAAAGACAAAACTTGCTGGCGTAACTGAGAAGCCAACCGCCCAGCAATTAAAGCTGCTGCAAAAAAAGCAACAACGGTAACCACACCTTGGTGTGCTGAAATTTGAAATGTAAAACGTGGTGCTATAAAGAAAAAGTTATAGGCTAAGAAACAAATAAGAGCAGCTACTACTGCAGCAAGCATTCGGGTTTTAGTTGCTACAATTAAAACTGAAATAATAAAAATAACAGAGAAGTCTTCAATACCTAATAGAACTTCGGCAAAGTGAGCTATAAAAATACTTGCGCATGTTACCGCTAAAACAAAAACACTTTCTTTTAATGATAAAAATGATGGCTTCTCAAGTTGAGCTGTCTTTTTAGTGCCCTGTTCTGGGTGTAAAATCGTTAAAGCAATCGAGTTTTCTTGATTTAATAATTGCTGAGCTAAATTTTTCTTAAATAACTTTAACCACCACGGTGAAATACTTTTGCCAATGACCAGATTGGAAATACCTCGATCAAGCGCAGCATCCATTAACACCGAAGCAACTCGTGGCCCATATAAAACTTCGGTTCGACCACCAAGTTGTCGAGCCAATTCAAATGCACGGTCAATTTCAATATATTCTTTTTTATATGAATTTGCTGAACTCTGCCCAGAATCCAAACTTTTAGCAACATTCACTACAGTCCATGTTGCTCCATTGCGTTCAGCTAATCGACAACCTGCCCGTACTAAATATTCAGAAGAGCCTTGCCCATCTATCGCAATCATTAATTCATTTTGTAGCGAGATAGACTTCAAACCTTTAGAGGTATAACTCTGTTTTAAATCTAAATCGACATGCTCAGCAACGCATTGCATTGCCAGTTCACGTAATGCAGTTAAATTTGAAATGCTAAAAAAGCCTTGTAATGCCAGATTCGCTTGCTCTGGCACATAGACTTTTCCTTGATGGAGCCTTTCAATCAGTTCACTAACAGGTAAATCAATTAAACGAATGTCTCGAATACGATCAAATACACGATCTGGCACAGTTTCATTTACTCGAATGCCCGTAATCTGATGCACCACATCGTTTAAGCTTTCTAAATGCTGAATATTCATGGTGGTAAATACATCAATACCTGCATCTAGCAATTCATTGACATCTTGCCACCGTCGTTCATGGCGACTATTGGGTATATTGCGATGAGCCAACTCATCAACTAAAACAATTTCCGGATGCCTGAGTAAAATAGCATCCAAATCCATTTCTTCTAAAGTATGCCCCTGATATTGCATTTCCTTTCTAGCAATTTGAGGCAAGCCTTCCAAAATTTTTAGAGTTTCTATTCTTCCATGGGTTTCAACAATACCAACAACAACATCTGTGCCCTGTTGATATAACTCTTTAGCGCGGGCAAGCATAGCATAGGTTTTGCCGACACCAGGCGCTGCACCGAGAAAGACTGTTAGTCGACCGGCTTGATATCTATTTACATGATTTAATAAGGCCTCAGCCTGATTTTCGCGATTGCTTTGCACTTGATATCATCCGGTAAACTAACAATTTTATTTTCAAGTTAATGTGTAGATTGTAATTGATCTAAAGCGATATTTAGCTCTAATACATTAACACGAGCTTGCCCCAATACACCAAACTGCTTCGGTTCAACATACTTTTGCAAAAGCTCTTCAACAACCTTAGGGTCGACATGACGCGCTTGAGCCACTCGAGCAACCTGTAAGTGAGCAGATTCAGGACTAATATGCGGATCAATACCACTCCCCGATTTAGTCACCAAATCACTTGGAATAGGTGTATTGTCCGTGTGATCTTGTTTTTTCACCGCAAGAATCTGAGCATCAATTTGTTGCTGTAGTTCAGGATTAGTACGCGCTAAGTTTGTACCTGCCATAGCCATCGGGTCATAAGCAACCGCTGAAGGACGCGGATGAAAATAAGCCTCTCCAACAAATGGCTGAGCAACTAATTTTGACCCTAGAACTTTATGGTCTATTTCAATCAAACTACCATTTGCTTGATTGTTGAATAACACCTGTCCCGCACCTGTAGCGATCGCACTATACATAGCACCGCAACCCACAAGGGTAAAAATTAGAAGTCCGAAAGATGCTCTTAAGGTCTGACCCAAATTTGCTTCTGAATTTTGTATATAAGTTTTCATTTCAAACTCCAGATTACAAACCAAATAATTGAACAATCACTACATCAATCGCTTTGATGGCAAGGAATGGTAGAACCACACCGCCCACCCCATAAACCAACATATTTCGACGTAATAACTGAGTTGCCGTTGAAGGTTTAAATTTGACACCTCGTAGTGCGATTGGAATTAATAACGGGATAATAATCGCGTTAAAAATTAATGCAGATAAAATCGCGCTGTTTGGGCTTGCTAAGTGCATTACATTCAATACTTGCATTTGTGGAATCGCAGCAGCGAACAATGCAGGCAAGATGGCAAAGTATTTAGAGACGTCGTTTGCCAATGAAAATGTTGTTAAAGCACCACGGGTAATCAACTGCTGTTTCCCAATCTCGACCACAGCAAGTAATTTGGTTGGGTCTGAGTCTAAATCGACCATATTGCCAGCTTCTTTTGCAGCTTGTGTGCCTGAATTCATGGCTAAACCAATATCAGCTTGTGCTAATGCTGGCGCATCATTGGTTCCATCACCGACCATCGCAACTAAACGACCTTGTTGTTGTTCGGTGCGAATACAAGCCAATTTGTCTTCTGGTTTTGCTTCGGCAATATAGTCATCTACCCCTGCTTCAGCAGCAATCGCAGCAGCAGTTAATGGGTTATCGCCTGTGACCATGACGGTTTTGATGCCCATTTCTCTTAAACGAGCAAAACGTTCTTTAATGCCGTGTTTAATCACATCTGAGAGTTCAATCACCCCCAGTACATGATGTTGATTTGCGACAACCAATGGTGTCGCACCCTTTTTGGCAACTTGCTCAACACGTGCTTTTAACTCTAAATCTTGAGAATAATCTTCATCTACAAATTTCAAGATTGCATCTAAAGCACCTTTACGAATTTGGTCACCATTCGGTAAATTCACACCAGAAATTCGAGTCGAAGCACTAAAAGAGATAAATTCGGCTTGCTCAGGTTCTTGCTGTTTTAAGCCTTGCTCTTTTGCTAACTTAACAATCGATTTCCCTTCTGGTGTTGGGTCGGCAAGTGAACTTACCCAAGCAGCAGCTCTCAACTCAGACTCGGTTACCGAAGTTAAAGGATAAAAAGAGGTCGCTTGACGGTCACCATAAGTAATGGTTCCTGTTTTATCGAGTAAAAGCACATCAATGTCACCCGCAACTTCGACAGCTTTACCTGATTTCGCCAAAACATTGGCTTTAAGTGCGCGGTTCATGCCCGCAATACCAATCGCAGGTAACAAGCCACCAATGGTTGTAGGAATCAAGCAGACCAATAACGCCACGAGCACGACTGGATCAAGTTCAATATGCAAATACTTGGCAATAAATGGCAAGCTAATCACGACAATTAAAAATGTGATTGTCATCACCATTAACAAGAAGCCAAGCGCAATCTCATTCGGAGTTTTCTGGCGATTTGAGCCTTCGACCAAAGCAATCATACGGTCTAAGAAACTTTGCCCAGATTCAGCAGTCACTTGCACAACAATACGATCTGTAAGAACTTTGGTTCCACCAATAACACCTGAACGGTCTGTTCCAGCTTCACGTAGCACAGGTGCAGACTCACCTGTAACAGCCGATTCATTAATAGTTGCAAAGCCTTCTACAATCTCACCGTCGGCTGGAACAAGCTCACCTGCATGTACTTCAATAAAATCATTTAAATGAAGTTGGGTCGCTGCAACTTGAGTCGCTTGACGGTCTGTCAAAGAGTTGAGTCTTCGAGCTGTTAAATTTTCTCTTGCTGCACGTAATGAAGATGCCTGTCCACGACCTCTGGCCTCTGCAACTGCTTCAGCATAGTTAGCAAATAAAATGGTAATGAACAGAATTGCTGTAACCGCGAAACCAAATAACAACGTGGTGTAACCCAAGACTGTACTCATCGCAGTAACCACTGTTCCAAGCCATACAATTGCCATCACAGGGTTTTTAATTGCATGCTGTGGTAGCAGTTTCACAAATGCATTTTTCCAAACTTCAAAATTTGGCACTGCCATGGTTTGTTTATGGCTATTTACATGAGTTTGTGTATTCATTTTCACTCGCCTCCTTAGCCTTTAACCAACAAAAGTTGATCGGCAATTGGCCCAAGGACAAGAACTGGCATAAATTGTAATAAGGTAAGCAACACAACAATCGTAATCAGTGTTAAAGCAAAGGTTGGCGTTTCAACCTGAAGACTACCCGCTGTTTCGGGTGCTTTTCTTTTTGCTGCTAAACGTGTCGCAATCATTAATGGCAAAATTAATGTCGGGAAGCGTCCTAAAATAAGTGCAATGCTACAAGTGACATTCCACCATATAGTGTTGTCTCCAAGGCCTTCAAAACCTGAACCATTGTTGGCAAATGCAGAGACATATTCATAGAACACTTGGCTAATACCGTGTGGTCCTGGATTACTAATTCCAGATATGCTTGGAATGCTGAGGCTTAATGCAGTAAACGCAAGAATGACTAAAGGTTGAATCAAGATAATAATCGCGAGCAACTTAATTTCTGCCGCTTCAATCTTACGTCCAAACAATTCAGGAGTACGACCTGTCATTAAGCCTGCAATGAATACAGCGAGTAACAGATAAATCATAAACTGTTGCAGACCACAGCCCACACCACCCCAAATCGCATTAATCAACATATTGATGAGTTCAACTAAACCAGTAAGCGGCGCAGAAGAATCATGCATCATATTGACTGAGCCGTTATTTACCTGTGTAGTAAGCGCTGCCCAAACTGCTGATGCGGCTGGTCCAAAACGTTGTTCTTTACCTTCCATTACGGCAAGCTGAGATGCTGTCGATGACATACTCTCAGACCAGACAGCCGCTGCACCTGAAATAATCGACATGAAAAGCATGCTACCAAAGACAAAGTAAGCAAACTTTTTACGCTGAGTAAAATGCCCGACCATAAAAATGACTGTGATTGGAATGAGTAAAATCGCTATCATTTCTAATAAATTAGATAGTGGCGTTGGATTTTCTAAAGGTACAGAACTATTTGGACCATACCAGCCGCCACCGTTACTACCCAATTGCTTAACAGCAACCATCGGTGCAACTGGACCTAATGGAATTTTTTGGGTTTGTACTGTATTCGCTTTATCAATAAGCTGTACTTCCGGTCCACCCTGAAAAGTTGCTGGCACGCCTTGGCTGTTAAGCAACAATGACCAAACAAAACAGAGAGGAAGCAAAAAACGGACTGTAGGGCGTATTACATCTGCCCAATAGTTACCAATTAAAATTTGATCTGGCTGTTCAGCAACATCGGCCGCAATATGGCTAGGACGTTGATAAAAGAAAGCTCTTAAGGTCGCAACAACTAAAGCTAATCCCATCATTGGTGTGATGACTTGCAAACCTACAATACCTGTCATTTGCGACAAATAAGATAATTGAGCTTGACCAGAATAATGCTGTTGGTTGGTGTTGGTTAAAAATGAAATAACCGTATGTAATGCTAAATCCCAGCTCATATTTGGTGCATGATTTGGGTTTAATGGCAGCCATGCTTGCGTCATAAAAATAGCAAAAACGGCTACAGCTAAAAAAATACAGCTAACAACAAATGCTAAAGAATATTGTTTCCAGTTCATTTGTTGTTGCGGAGATATACCTAACAAGCGATAGACAGGATTTTCAATCCAACGAAATAATCCATCGCCTACCATCGGCTGATTTGCCATCACTTTGGATAGATATTTACTGAGGCACCATGCTAGAAAAATAGCAATAAATAAAACAAGAATAAGTTCTAACATGGCTATTCTCCTCTATACCCCTTGGCTTGATTTGCCAAAATGGAAATAAGGAGAGATGGGGAAATATCATTTGTTTTTAGTCCGCATAAGACTATGCCAGACTGATGCAAGATGCGCATTTGAGAATTTATAAGCATCTTTATTGTCCTGAAGTAACACTAATTTAGTGGATTTCAGTATCGGTAAAATGCTCGTAAATTCTCTATTGAGGAACTCAAAGGCCGCGTAAATTTTGCGTAAAATTTAGTTTGAAAGACCTTAAAATTTAAAATTAACAACTGGGTAAAGCGTACTATCAGCCTTTAGTCTTTCACAATGCCAAAGTTCATATAAAGGAATTTTTACATCGAGTGCCAAAGGTAATTTTTTAGAATTAAATTGCATATGATCCAGATCATTTCCCCATGCAATCAAATCTACATCTAAAGAAATATGATGCGATGGTCGAACACGTCCAGAATCTGACTCAAGTTTCTTTAAAAAAGATTCAATTTGTTCAGATGATAAAGTGCTTTTTAATAGACATGCTGAATTCCAGTAATCATCTCCAATACCATCTCGGCATGGAATTTGATAAACAGATGAAAACTGCACTTTCCCCAAAGTTGCTAATTGCGTATACGCAAAAGTAAAGTGTTGTGCTGCGTCTAAATTACTCGCTAGGGCGAGCGCAAAAATTGTTTCGTGTGCGTTCAAGACGAATTCCTACAGCGTTTGCTTCTGCAATGATGGCTGGCTTACGGATGGTTATGGTAATTTTTTCAATTGTTGGAAAGGTTTCAAATAAACATTGCAAAACCAGATGAGCTGCGTGCTCGATTAATTCAGGTTTGGCTTGTTGAATGGTTTGAGCCGATAACTCACAAATCTGTGCATAGTTGAGTGTGTCCTCAAGCTTGTCAGACGCTGCAGCTCGGCTCAAATCATTATGGATGGTTAAATCCAACATTAAAGGTTGAATGATTTGTCTTTCCCAGTTGAAACAGCCAATCACTGTCTCAACCTTCAAGCCTTCAATAATAATGGCATCCATAAATTTAAACTGACCTTAGTGCTTTAACAACGAAGCAGGTTCCATATTTTGAACCATTTTCAAACGTTGGTCTGCATAAATATCAGTATATGGTGCGAGTACGCGCATAAAACGATCGAAATAAAGCATTTGCTTAAATAATAAGGCAAAATCTCGAGGGAATTTAATCCCATGGCGCTCACCAACCCCTACCATATCCATCATAATGTCGTTTAAATCGGCAGGATTAGTAGACAGAATCTGCTGTGGATCGGCCATTAATACGCCATTAAACAAACGCTCTAAATCTTGAGCTAAAACCTGAACATCGACCTTGTTATGGGTCATACCCATTTTGAGCATATTTTCAGCCATAGCCTGATAATCAGTCTTTTGCAAAGCATCCATAAACGCGATACATGCTGTCCAGACTTCTGGTTTTAACTGACCCACAATACCGAAATCGATAAAACCAATTCGGCCATCTTCGAGCAGCATTAGATTTCCAGCATGTAAGTCAGCGTGGAAACTCTTACAGAGCATAAGACTACCAAACCATGTATTCATGGCAGTAATGAGTACTTGTGACGGATCTTTAGCATATTGTTTCACGACACTAAAATCTGTCAAAGACACACCATATAAACGCTGCATGGTCAAAACACGGCGTGTAGAAAACTGATGATAAACTTTAGGGGCTGTCGCAGCTTGGTTTTGTGAAATATTTAAATATTCCACAAAGTCATCTAAGTTCTGGGCTTCCTCAATGAAATCGACTTCACGCACCATACGAGTTTTAATTTCATCAACAATGTCAGAAAGAGCAGCAAACTTGATTTTAGGGACTGCACGTTCAAGCAGCTTTGCAGCCCAATGCACCACATTTAAGTCAGTGTATAAAATAGTTTCTACGCCAGGTTTTTGTACTTTGATAACGACATCTTCACCTGTCGTTAGTTTAGCTGCGTGAACCTGAGCAATTGAAGCAGAAGCTAAAGGTTTTTCATCGATATAACTAAAAATCTCGCTTAAATCACGCCCTTCAAATTCAGAGGCAAGTACGCCTTGAATATAGCTAAATGGCAGAGTTGGAGTCTGATCCAAACAACCTTGAAATTCTTCTACATATTCACGCGGAAATAGCGATGGTGTACTCGCGATAAACTGACCAAGCTTAATATATGTTGAGCCAAGCGACTCAAAAGTCTCACGCATGAGTTTGGCATTACTTGGCTTATCAGTTGCGTACTTAATACCAGCTTTAGCCGCAACTACTGCGGTTTCACCGATACGGGCAACTGAGCGCAATCCATCAAATAAAATATTTTTTTTCATATTTCTTTAGAACCAGAATATTCGTCTCAAGTTTAGCAAATTTTGCTTTATTTGCTGATTAGCTTGCCTGACAAAGTGGACAATTTATATCTTTATCAAAATTAACAATACGTTGTGACATATTTAATCCGTCCCAAAGTAACAGTTTCTGTTTCAGAGGAGTGCGATTAAGCCCTAAATAAAGTAAAGTGTGATGTGCTTGTAATGACGCTATCATTACAGGAGTCGTTGCAAGCACTCCTGACTCTGCACAGCGAAGGCCTTCATTGTCATGCTGTTCTTTTGGAAATAAACATTCATAACAAGCTGAATCACCTTCAACCATAAACATTTGCGCCTGAAAGCCAATTGCAGAAGCACTAATTAATGCGACCTGATGCTTTTTACAAGCACTATTCACTAAATAGCGAGTTGTAAAGTTATCACAACCATCTAAAACGACGTCTTGGTGTTCAACAAGTCTATCAATGTTATGTTCGTCTAAACGTTCATTAAAGTATTCAACACAGATATAAGGGTTAATTTTCTGTAACCGTTTTGCTAGAACTTCAGCTTTATAACAACCAATATCTTCATGACCAAACGCAATTTGTCGTTGTAAATTACTTACCTCAATGGTATCTACATCAATGAGTGTAATTTTTCCAACTCCTGCTCGTGCAAGTAGTTCTGCACTGCTACAGCCTATGCCACCAGCACCCACAATCAGTACATTGGCAAGTTTGAGTTTTTCCTGAGCTTCAATATCCCATCCATCAAGTAAAATCTGACGGCTATAGAGATGCATTTCTTCATCACTTAACTCTACAAAATCGATATCTTGAAGCTCGGTCACACGTTAATCCTTTCACTTAGAAGCTAAATGATTTTATGACTAAGTTCGTCATTAGGAAAGCTATAAAATGGAAACAACTTTTTTATTCAGTTAACTCCCCATTACATTACTTCTCACACGCTTTCTGCAACAATAGAACAATCCATTTTCTGTATTACTTAGGCTAAATATGTCCCAATCATATATTGCACCAGTAGAGTTAGAAAAAGCTTATCGTTTATTAAATCATGGTCCAACTGTGCTGGTTTCTGCACAACATGGTGACGACCGCAATGTAATGGCTGCCGCATGGGCATGTGCATTAGAGTTTAAACCTGCCAAAGTGTCTGTAGTTTTAGATAAAAGCACCAAAACCCGACAGCTTGTCGAGCAAAGTGGCTATTTCACACTACAAGTTCCTTGTTATGCACAGCTCAATATGACCAAACAACTTGGTACTATTAGTAAGTTGGATGACCCACAAAAACTTGAGCACTGCGGAGTTGAACTGTTTTATCAAGAAGAGCAGACCAGTCCACTTGTATCAGGTTGTATCGCATGGCTGGTTTGTAAACTTATTCCTGAACCACATAATCAGTCAGCTCATGATTTATTTATTGGTTCTGTTGTAGGTGCATGGGCAGATAGTCGCGTTTTTAGAGATGGACACTGGCATTTTCAGGATGCACCAAAAGAACTTCGTAGCCTGCACTATATTGCTGGTGGAGCGTTTTACTTGATTGGTGAAGAAGTGAAAGCCGACCTCTAATATAAAAAATAAAGGGAAATATTTAAATATTTCCCTTTGTTCAATTTAGCTCGCGTAGGCTTGCTGCATTTTTGCAATTTCTTGCTGCTTCAACAATCCTCTTTGAATTTTTCCGCTCGTGGTTTTCGGTAAACTATCCACAAACTCAATTTCTTTTGGATAAGCATGACGAGATAAACGGTTACGAACATATTGCTGTAACTTATCTTTTAATGTTTCACACGCTTGATAAGCAGGCTTAAGTACCACAAAGGCTTTGACTATTTCGGTTCGTTCCGGATCTGGCTTACCAATTACTGCTGACTCTAATACCGCCTCACACTCTAATAAAGTACTTTCAACATCGAATGGTCCAACTCTATAGCCCGATGTTGTAATGACATCGTCAGCACGTCCAACAAAATCAATACCGCCATGTTCATTTAAAGTGACCGTGTCACCTGTTAAATAATATTTGCCGACAAAGGCTTTGCGATTATTGCCACCATAGCCTTTAAACCACATTAATGGCGATTGCTCCGAGTCCATCGCCAAAATACCAACACCACCTGTTGGTAATTCTTGATAATTTTGGTCTAACACCGCAAAACGATGCCCAGGAATTGCAAAACCAGCTGAACCTACTTTTAATGGGTGCTCAAGCGCATGATGATTTGCAATCACCATCCCTAGCTCAGTTTGGCCATATTGATCAAAAATATTAACCTCTAAATCCTGCTTAAACCAGTTCACAACCTCAGGAGTTAATGGCTCACCTGCACTACTCACTACGCGTAAATATTGTTTAATTGAAGGGTCAAATTTTTCCTTAAACCCAAAGAACATGCGAAATGCTGTTGGCGAACCAGTTAAATTACTTACTTTATATTTTTTTATTAACTCTATTGCCTGATCTACATTAAATGAACGCTCATCCATAATAATGCTATGCCCCAAGCTTAAAGGGCCTGTAATGCCATAATACAAACCATACGCCCAGCCCGGATCTGCCAAATTCCAGAACATATCCTCTTCACGCAAATCGACAGCATGAGTCATATAACCTTTAAATGCCAAAATTGCTTTTAGTGGAACGGGTACAGACTTAGCAAGTCCAGTTGTGCCTGAGGTAAACATCATTAAAAAGTCATCTTCAAAGCTACGATTTACTGGCTCACATTGCTCAGAATAGCGCTGTAAAGATTGCCAAAAATCGAAGTCATACTCAGACAAAGGACCAGTCTGATGAACAGTGACAATAACCGGAACATTCAAGGTATTCAGTTTAGGGCGCTGTTCATCATTGGTCACAATCAATTTAGTTTGAGCAGTCGTAATACGGTGATCAATCGATTTTGCTTCAAAGGCAGTAAATAAAGGCTGATAAATAGCGCCTATGCGCCACGTTGCCAAAATTGTAATTAATAACTCAGGCGTTCTTGGTAGAAGTCCTGCAATACAATCTCCAGCTTGAATTCCTTGTGCTTTAAAGAAGTTAGCAAGTTTTCCAGAAAGCTCAGCAAGTTGTTCGAACGTATAGTGCTCTGTCTGTCCGTTTTTTCCTTCCCAAATAAGCGCTGTTTTATTTTTTCCTACATAACGCTCACAGCACTCAACATAAGCATTTATTGCTTGGGAATGCCCAACAAGTTGCTCTTCAATGAGTTTTGCAAGATCAAATTGCTGATAAGCTTCTGCCAAAGTTTTCATGATGCTCACCTTCATTCCGTTGGATGATTGATTTTGTGTAAGACCACAAAATTTGTCCTGACTGTTATTGTTTTAGCTAAAGCTCGAAGAATATTTCTTCAACTTTTCCATCTATTTCAAATAAAACTAATAGCAAAAATGCATCATTTCAATTGCAAGAAACCGCACTTGATGTGCGGCTTCTTGCAGTTTTAAGTTTAAAAACTCAATACTTTATGACCTAAACTTGAGCCACTTCGCGAGCAATCACCAAACGTTGAATATCTGAAGCACCTTCATAAATCTGGCTTACGCGGACATCCCGATAAATTCTCTCAACAGGAAAATCACTGACGTATCCATAACCGCCATGGATCTGGATTGCATCCGAACATACTCGCTCAGCCATAGTTGATGCAAAGAGTTTTGCCATTGAGGCTTCTTTTAAACAAGGTAGCCCAGCATCTTTTAAAGTTGCCGCATGTAAAACCAGCTGATGTGCAGCTTCAATTTGGGTTGCCATATCGGCTAAGCGAAAACCAACCGCCTGATGCTGAACCAGCTCTACACCGAAGGCCTTACGCTCATTCGCGTATTGCACAGCAGCATCAAAAGCTGCTCTTGCCATACCAACAGATTGAGCCGCAATACCAATACGACCAGCCGCTAAATTAGATAGCGCAATTTTATAACCTTCACCTTCTTGTCCCACCAAATTTTCTAAAGGAATCCGGCAGTCTTCAAGCGTAATGGTTGCGGTGTCCGAAGCATGTTGCCCCATTTTGTCTTCAATACGAGTGACCAAGTAACCTTGTATATTCGTAGGTACAAGAAAACACGAAATGCCTTTTTTGCCAGCCTGTTTATCTGTAACCGCAAACACCAAAGCCACTTGAGCATTTTTACCACTGGTAATAAATTGCTTTACGCCATTGAGTACCCAATGGTCGCCATCTCGCTCGGCTTTACATAAAATCGCGCTTGCATCGGAACCGACATGTGGCTCAGTTAAACAAAAGCATCCTAGCCATTCACCAGAGGCAAATTTTGGCAAATAGATTTGTTTTTGCTGATCTGAACCGTATGCCAGTGTAATACCGCAAACCAATGAATTTTGAACACTTACGATTGTCGAAATAGCACCATCACCTGCAGCAATTTCTTCAATTGCGAGTACCAAAGATACATAATCCATTCCAGCACCGCCCCATTCATCGGGCACAGTCATCCCCATTGCGCCTAGCGCACCTAAGTCTTTTAATTCCTGAGCCGGAAATTCATGGGTCTTATCACGATGTGCAGCAGTTGGTTTTAACTGATTTTGCGCATAGTTACGCATCATCTCCTGAACCATGCTTTGTTCAGCATTTAGAATCATTTCAACATCCTTATTTTATTATTTTGCTGCCATACGAATTGCACCATCTAAACGAATGACTTCACCATTTAAATATGAGTTTTCGGCAATATGGGCAACCAAACGAGCAAACTCTTCTGGTTTTCCTAAACGAGATGGATACGGAACCATTTGCCCCAAAGCATCTTGTACATTTTGTGGCAT
The DNA here is from genome assembly GCF_027854645.1 of Acinetobacter sp. AOR41_HL. Taxonomy (NCBI): domain Bacteria; kingdom Pseudomonadati; phylum Pseudomonadota; class Gammaproteobacteria; order Moraxellales; family Moraxellaceae; genus Acinetobacter; species Acinetobacter sp. AOR41_HL. The sequence continues at coordinate 145,578 of NZ_JAKTHZ010000027.1, forward strand.
ACCCTTAAGCATTGGAGTTTCCATAATTCCCGGTGCAATGGTCATAATACGAATGGCATGTCGCGCAAGCTCGCGAGCAATCGGCAAAGTCATCGCCACAATAGCGCCTTTTGATGCAGAATAAGCTGCTTGTCCAATTTGACCGTCAAATGCCGCAACAGAAGCAGTGTTAACAATGACACCACGGTCCTCTTCACCTTCTCCAACTGTGTTTTTGCTCATGGCATCTGCTGCAAAACGCAGCATGTTAAATGTACCTGTGACATTAATATTTAAAGTCTTTGCAAATAATCCCAAGTCATGAACACCCTCACGACCAACTACTTTTGCAGAAGGGCCAATACCTGCACAGTTCACCAAACCATGCAAATGACCATGTTTAACCAATACATCTTTAAAGAACTGTTCAGCAGCAACTTCATCGGTTACATCAAGTTTTACAAAGTCAGCTTCTGGTCCTAATTGTTTCGCCTGCTGCTCACCTGCTTCTACATTCATGTCAACCAACGTGACTGAGGCACCTTGCTTTACCAAATACTCAGCAGTTGCAGCGCCTAAACCAGAGCCGCCACCTGTAATCACAAAATGTTTTCCTTGAATTTTCATTATGTAACGTCCTATAGAAATGTTCTTTAACCTTAGTAGTGAGAGTAAAAGTTGTTTTTTTCCGATACAATTTCAAAAAACCTCAAAATGCTTGCAGCTTTTGATCAATCCAAATTTTGAATATGAAATATTTCACTTGAAATACGTAAAAAAATGAGTCTTTGACATGGTTGTCCAATCTTCTTTAAGTAAAGGAACAATTTCGATTGCACTGGTACATGAAGCATTAAGTGCGGCTTATGCCAAAGGGCTAAATACTCAAATTATTTTGAATAAAGCTGGTATTCCTACTGAATTACTCATGACATCCAAAGCGCGTGTTCCAGTAGCAACGTATGCACAATTATGGATAGAACTTGCCAATGCCATGAACGACGAGTTTTTTGGTATGGATAGCCACCCTATGCGCCGTGGCAGCTATAAATTACTTACAAAACTCGTCAGTACGGCTGAAACTTTAGAAAAGGCTCTCTACGATATTTTGAATTTTTTTAATTTTGTGCTTGATGATATTCGTGGAGAGTTAATTCGAGAACAAGAAAAAGCTTATTTGGTCATTCGTGATCGTGAACAACCTAAACGTATGTTTACTTACGCAACCTTTTTAATGTTAGTACATGGGCTTATGTGTTGGCTGGTAGATCAACGAATTGGCTTAAACCGTATTACGGTACGTTGTCCAAAACCGAACGATATTCAAGATTATTTGGTACGCTTTTGTGAAGATATACAATTTAATGCCGAGACAAATCAGATTGAATTTGATGCCCACTATTTAGATATTAAAATTAAAAAAGATAAAAAAGCGCTTTATGATTTTTTAGAACAAACTCCGCAAAATCTTTTAGTTCGCTTTAAAAATGAAAATGCCTTGAGCGTTCTTATTCGTCGTCATTTATTAAAGCTTCACCCTGCTCAATGGCCCGAACTCAAAGATGTAGCACAGCAACTCAATATTTCAGAAGCTACTGTTCAACGTCGCCTCAAACATGAAGGGGTGAGTTATCAACAAATTAAAAATGAAATTCGCTGTGATATTGCGATTGAACGTTTAAGCAAAAGCAATGATTCAATACAAGACATTAGTGAAGACTTAAATTTCCATGACCCGAGTGCTTTTCACCGTGCATTTAAAAAATGGACAGGTGTTAGCCCCGGTGCTTATCGAGATAATTTAACTACACACAAGTAATAAAAATGGACTTAACGAAGCTTGAACTCTAGACTTAAGCTTATGATATTTATGTATTTTAAATTCAATATTTCAGATAAATGCATCATTTAAAGCTTAATAATATTCATAAAAACAGAGATTTATAATTTTATTCAAACTTTTATCTTTCAAACTGATTTACAAATCAAAATAACTAAGTTTATAGACCACTCAACACGTGAAAGGATGATCCATTATTTTATTTCGGTTCTATTTTTATCATGTCTTTAAAATCAAAATTTTCTCTACCAAAGACTTTGTTGGCATCAACATTGGGGTTTGTATTTGCTTCATCTACTTTTGCAGCAATTCCGACTACACTTAAACTTGATTACGCTTACTACGCACCAACTAGTTTAGTGGTCAAAGATCAAAAACTTCTCGAAAAAGCACTACCCAATACCCAAATTAAATGGGTTTTTAGTCAAGGTAGTAATCGTTCATTAGAATATCTCAACAGTAATAGTATCGATTTTGCTTCTACTGCTGGATTGGCTGCGGTATTAAGCCGAGCGAATGGTAGTCCAATTAAAACTGTTTATGTACAAAGCCAACCGGAATGGACCGCCCTTGTTGTCGCAAAAAACTCACCAATTAAAAGCCTAAAAGATTTAAAAGGTAAGAAAATTGCAGCTACTAAAGGAACAGATCCTTTCTTATTTACACTACAAGCATTAGAAACCGTAGGCTTAAGTAAACGCGATGTACAATTGGTTCATTTACAACACCCAGACGGTAAAACTGCATTAGAGCGTGGTCAAGTAGATGCTTGGGCTGGACTTGATCCATTAATGGCTTCAGCTCAAATTCAATCGGGCGCGAAATTACTTTATCGTAATGTTGGATTTAATAGCTATAGTGTATTGAGCGTTAAAGAAGACTTTGCAAAGCAAAGCCCTGAAGCGGTAGAAGCTGTGATTAAAGCCTATGAACAAGCTAGAAAATGGGCAAAAGCCAATCCAGATAAAGTAGCAGCACTTTTAGCACAAGAGTCCAAACTCCCTCTACCTGTGGCTAAACTACAACTGAGCCGGACCAACTTTGATCAAAGCATCCCATCAGCAACTCAAGCACAAGCACTAAAACGTTCTGGGAAAATTTTGACTGAAGAAGACTTAGTCAGAAAAGGAACCAATGTCAATCAAGTGGTTGATCAGTTATTAGATCCACGTTTTGCTCAAAAAGTCGTGAAATAGTATATGAGTGATTCACTTAACAAAGCTGAGCTAAATCATTTCCTAGCTCAGCAGGCTTTAAAATCTCAGAAAAAGCATCTAAACAACAAATTTACACGGTGGTTTAAAGCGCTACTCATTCCACTCATTTTTTTAGTGGGTTGTGAGTTTTTAGTCAGAAATGGCTATATCAATGCTTATCTGCTCCCTGCACCTTCGAGTTTATGGCAATCTTTTTTAGATTTAGCTCATAGCGACCTATTTGCCCATATTTATATTAGTACATGGCGTGTTCTATTCGGCTTTATCATAGGAAGTGGTTTAGGTTTAATTTTTGCGATTTGGGTTGGATTAAGTAAAGAGGCAGAAGCATATTTAGAACCGACCTTTTCAGCAATTAAATCGATCCCAAGTCTTGCTTGGATTCCACTGTTATTGCTTTGGTTAGGAATTGATGAAGGTTCTAAAATTACGCTTATTGCAATCGGAGCTTTTTTTCCAACCTATACCAATACAGTTGCAGCTATTCATAATGTAGATAAAAAGCTCATTGAAGTTGGAAAAGTTTATCGGCTCAATGCTTTTCAACGTGTTTTATCTATTATTTTACCGGCAGCATCTCCGGGCATTTTAACGGGTTTACGTAACAGCTTAAGCTTGTCTTGGATGTTTATGATTGCAGCTGAACTGATTGCAGCCACACAAGGGATTGGCTATTTACTCAGTGATGGCCGAGAAACGTCTCGACCTGATATTGTTATCATTGCAATTATTTTATTGGCACTATTGGGTAAAATAACCGATAGCTTAATGAAACTTACAGAAAACTGGTTATTACGTTGGCGTGATACGCTACAAAAATAACTTTAAATCCAGCGTGCCAAAGTGACTCGATCATTTTGGCCATAATCTTGAATGGTTTTTATCTCACTAAAACCATGCTCTGTGAAAATGCCTCGAACAGCTTGCCCCTGATCATAACCATGTTCAAGTACAATCCACCCTTGAGGTTTTAACCAGTTTTTCCCTTGAGCAATAATAATTTCAATATCAGCCAATCCCTGATGGTCTGCAACCAACGCACGGCGCGGTTCTGTTGCCAAAGCTTGCATGTGCTCATCTTCCGGGTCAATGTAGGGCGGATTAGAAACAATTAAATCAAATTGTTGTAGCTCTAATGCTTCAAACCAAGCACCGCAAGCAAACTTCACATGTTGCAAGCCATGTGTTTGTGCATTTTCTTTTGCAACTTCTAACGTAGGCGCATAAATATCTGTTGCTGTTACCTGCCAGTTCGGACGTTCACTTGCCAATGCAAGCGCAATTGCACCTGTCCCCGTTCCCAAATCCACAATATTTGCATTCTTTGGCAAATTTAGATTTAAAACAGTTTCAACCAAAACCTCAGTATCTGGTCGTGGCACTAAAGTATCTGACGTTACTTTTAAATCGAGCGTCCAAAATGGCTGCGAACCTGTCACATAGGCTAAAGGTTCACCATTTTGAATACGCTCAAGACCAGCCAAGTAGTCTTGCTCTTGCTGAGGTGTTAACTCTTGCTCAAGTCGAAACTTTAATTCGAGTGAATTGATTTTTAGAAAATGCTCAAGCAACCAAGCATTTTCCTGTCGTTCATAACTGTCAGGCTCACCACGAATTGCAAGCGCTTGAGCAATATTCATTAGCCGCCATTTTCCTGTGCAAGCATCGCAAGCTGATCTGCCTGATATTCACGATGTAAGCTATCGAGCAATTCAGTTAAATCACCTTCCATAATGGCATCTAACTTATATAAAGTTAGGTTAATACGGTGATCCGTCATACGCCCTTGTGGGTAGTTATAAGTACGGATACGTTCAGAACGGTCGCCAGAACCGACCAAATCACGGCGCATTTCAGAAGTCGCTGCATCAGCTGCTGCGCGTTTTGCATTTTCTAAACGCGATACTAACAATGCCATCGCTTTAGCTTTGTTCTTATGCTGTGAACGTTCTTCTTGGCACTCAACGACTGTACCCGTTGGAATGTGAGTAATACGCACTGCCGAATCGGTTTTGTTAATGTGCTGACCACCCGCACCTGACGCACGGTAAGTATCAATACGCAAATCTGCTGGGTTAATTTCAACGTTAGTATCAACATCAATTTCAGGCAGAATTGCCACTGTACAAGCCGATGTATGTACACGACCCTGTGATTCAGTTGCTGGCACACGTTGTACACGATGTGCGCCACTTTCAAACTTCAAACGTCCATATACGCCATCACCATCTACACGGCAAATGACTTCCTTAAAGCCGCCATGCTCACCTTCATTTTCAGAAAGGACTTCAATACGCCAACCTTGTGTCTCGGCATACTTGCTGTACATGCGGAACAAATCGCCTGAGAAAATTGCAGCTTCATCACCGCCCGTCCCTGCACGAATTTCTAAATACGCAGCATTAGAGTCATTTGGATCTTTTGGAATCATCAAAATATTGAGCTGGCTTTCTAATTCTTCAAGCAATGCTTTATTTGCTTGAATTTCTTCTTCTGCCATATCTTTAAAGTCGGGGTCCGACTTCATCATTTCAGCAGTTTCAATATCTTCTTCTGCTTGACGGTATTTGCCCCAAACTTCGGTAATTTCAGTTAAATCACTATGTTCACGAGACAGTTTACGGAAACGTTTGTTATCGGAAATCACTTCTGCATCTGCAAGCAATGCGGTAAGTTCTTCATGACGATCACAGAGTTGATCAAGACGTAAACGGAGTGACGCTTTCATAAGAGGAAATATCTCAAAAGTCCAAAAAACTTATCTAGATAAATATAAGAAGATAAGCCAAATCATAAAAATAGCGCATAGTTTACAGTTTATGCCGATTAAATGACATATGTAATCCTTTAAATCGTTAACTTTCCAAAGCCATAAGGATGTATAAATCTAATGATTCCAGATGAGATTTATTCATCAATCTAAGATTTTCTCTTATTGAAAACAAATAACTCGCTTTTTTAAATCCATATAATAAAAGAGACTTTATTTATAAAGCCTCTTTATGTTCTATAGTTATTTTAATTTTTCTAATAAAGTTTTACCGACAAGAACAGCCGAAGCTGGATTTTGTCCAGTAATAAGCTCACGATCCACCACTACATTTGGCGACCAAGCTTTCGTATTGCTTTGATATTTTGCTCCAAGTGACTCTAAAGCAGTTTGCGGATAGAACTTCATCTCACCGCCCTTTAACAAGCTCTTCGCTTGCTCTTCTTCTTGATTGCTAATTACCGTCATCCGGTACTTTTTATAAATCCATTCTCCAGTTTTGACTGTTCTACCTTGTTCAAGTTGCTTAATAGCTTCCGCAGCATGAGGTAAAGTTGACATCAGAGCAATAGGCCCATGACAAACCAAGGCTGTAGGCTTTCCTGCATTATGAAAAGCGTTAAGAACTTTACCAAGCTGTTTATCTTTTAACAGGTCTTGCATAGGCGCATGCCCACCCGGAATATATATGGCATCAAATTGATCTATACCAATTTGCTCAATACGCGCCAGACTTACAACTGGAGAGTCTTTAGGTGAAGTTAACTTTAGATCATGTAATAAACCAGCATACTTCTTTAATACTTTTTCATCTTGGTTAAAGTACATTGCACTATTTGAAGATTCATCTAACGTTGGAGCTTTCCCTTTTGGGGTGGCAAACGTTACGGTGTGCCCCGCATCTAAAAGCATTTTTGTAGGCTGCATCAATTCGTTAAGATAAAAACCCGTTTTAAAAACATGATTATTTTTTAGCTCTAGCTGATCTTCATCTGACAATACAATGAGTACATGAGCTGCATTTGCACTTAATGCTGCAGAAGCTGTAATCACTGCAAACATTATTTGATTCAACATCTTCATTATTTAACCTTCATTCCAAGCATTTGCTGGATTTATAACTAGGATGTATATATTCTATTTTTACCCCAAAGGTAGAAAAACAACTAAGTTTGCAAATCTTTTTTGCGTTTGAGGACAAAATGTCTCGTCAATTTGATCATCTTGCCGATGTCGAAATCTTTTTAATTGTGGCTGAGAAGCTTTCAATTAGTGCTGCTGCAATTGATTTATCTACCACACCTTCGGTGGTTAGTAGAACAATTACAAGACTCGAGAAAAAACTCGGTATACAGCTTTTTAGAAGAACCACACGCCATTTAAGCCTGACTGAAGCTGGTCAGCTTTACTATGAAAAAATGCAACATGCTTTTCAGTTAATTGACCATGCAGAACGCGTGGTTCAAGGTGAACAACTACAAATTTCTGGAAAAATTAAAATAAGTGTTCCTACCACTTATGGGCATTATCGTCTACCACCCTTATTAGAAAAATTTCTTCTGCAATATCCTGATATTCAAATTGAAGTCAGTATTTCTAATCGTAACGTTGATTTAATTGCTGAAGGTTTTGATTTAGCTATTCGTCAAGGACAACTACCTAACAGCACCCTTATTGCTAGGCCTTTAGAGCACGCACCTTTAAAACTTGTTGCCTCACCTTCTTATTTGAAACGCATGGGTATTCCAAAAAATTTGGATGAATTAAATCATCATCAATGCATTGCCTTTGAGTTACCGAGTAATGGAAAGGTCACTCCGTGGTTCTTTAAAGATATAAATCAAGAAATTCAGTGGATACCGACAAATCGAATTTTAGTAAAAGAAGATATTCTAGGAGTAGTATCTCTTGCTGAAAATGGTTTAGGAATATGCCAGAGTTACGAATTTATCGTTAATGAAAAAATTCAACAAGGAAAATTACAACCTCTACTTGAAACATACGCAGGTCATACCCGTCCCTTTTCTTTACTGTATGCACAACATAAACATATGTCTTCTGCCACAAGAGCTTTTATTGATTTTTTATGTTCAACTCATTGTAAATATACTTAAGAATATGAAATGAGAATCACTTTTTTCTATGTGGATATTAGATATTCTATTTTAATAGAAAACATACAAAGAAGACACTAAACTCTAATAATAGGATGATGGTTCTCCACATTTAAAGAGAAGTGTTTTGTTACATTTGCTGTAACGAAAGATATAAGGTCCTGTAACTTGGGACATGGAGTAAATGATGAAATTAAATGCTTTATTATGTAGTGCTGTTTTGGCTACTTCTATGATGACTGTAGCACATGCAGACAATACAACTCATGTAGCAGCTGCTTCTGCTTTAGGTAGTGTTGCTGGTACTGCTATTGGTAAAAGCATGGGTGGTACATCTGGTGCAACAATTGGTGCTGCTTTAGGTGGTGCTGGTGGTGCAGCAGTTGCAAGTGATCGTCGTCACCGTACAGAATCTGCAATTGGCGGTGGTTTAGGCGGTGGTGCTGGCTATACTGTTGGTAAAAGCATGGGTGGTACAAATGGCGGTTATATCGGTGCTGCTTTAGGTGCTGCAGGTGGTGGTGCTTTAGGTAATAAAATTGCTAAAGACCGTGATTATGATCGATCTTCTAAACACTGGAAGAAAAAACACCGTCATCACCACTAATTTTAGTGATGTAATTAATTTAAAAACACCTTCGGGTGTTTTTTTATGATTACCCTTTTGTCAAATACATATGTCGTGCTCATGATTTATTCACATCTTAATAGAAACAATACAAAGCAGACACAAAACTATTGTATCAGCATGAGCCTTCTCCATAATTTTCACGAAATTTTTAATTACATTTAGCTCAAGATATAAAGATTGCTCTTTAGCAAAATGAGCATGGAGTTCCAAAATGAAAATGAATATTTGGTTAGCAAGTGCATTAATCGCAACAACCTCTATGGTGTCAGTTGCACATGCAGATAATGGTACCCGTGTAGCGGCAACTTCTGCTCTAGGTAGTGTAGTAGGTACTGCAATCGGTAAAAGTATCGGTGGTACATCTGGCGCAACAATTGGTGCTGCTTTAGGTGGTGCTGGTGGTGCGGCGGCTGCAAGTGACCGTCGTAACCGTACAGAAGCGGCAATTGGTGGTGCTTTAGGTGGCGGCGCTGGTTATACCGTTGGTAAAAACATGGGTGGTACAAATGGTGGATACATCGGTGCAGCAGTGGGTGCAGCTGGTGGTTCTGCTTTAGGTCGTAAAGTTGGCCAAGATCGTAACTATGATGAACGTTATGACCGTCGATACGATCGTCGTTATGATCGTGATGACCGCCGCTATTACAATGATCGCGCTTACTATCGTCATGATAATGGCTTACACCGTGGTTGGTATAAACACCACTAATTGGTACACAGATATTAAAAAGCACCCTAGCGGTGCTTTTTTATTTGGGAGTGAAATTTATATCGAAAAAAACCGATATACATCACCCCATTTATATCGTATTATTTCGATATAACGTTTTTTGAGAATATCGCATGCGATCACTTCAAGACACCAAATTTTCAATTTTGGAACTTGCTCCCATACGTGATGATAAAACAATCGAGTTTTCATTACGTCATGCATTAGAGCTCGCCCAACATGCAGAAAAATTAGGTTATGACCGTTTTTGGCTTGCAGAACATCATAATATGGATGGAATTGCGAGTTCAGCAACAGCTGTTTTACTTGGTTTTATCGCGGCTCATACCCAGCGCATTCGTTTAGGTTCAGGTGGTATCATGCTACCAAACCATGCACCCTTAGTAGTAGCAGAACAATTCGGTACGTTAGCAACCTTATATCCAAATCGTATTGAGTTAGGTTTAGGTCGTGCACCAGGTACAGATCAAGTCACTATGCGTGCCTTACGTCGCGGGCATCAGGAAACGGAAGATCAATTTCCTAGAGATGTTGTTGAGATTTTGCAATATTTTAAAGCGCCTCAACCCGGCCAAAGAATTGTTGCAACTCCTGGACAAAATACTCATGTACCAGTCTGGTTATTAGGTTCAAGCTTATTTAGTGCCCAGTTGGCTGCGAGACTAGGATTGCCCTACTCATTTGCCTCTCATTTTGCCCCACGTATGCTTGGTCAAGCGATCGAACTTTATCGTGAAAATTTCGAACCTTCTGAATATTTGGACAAGCCTTATGTTTCCATGGGTGTACCTGTTGTGGTTGCCAATACAGATGAAGAAGCTCAGTTCTTGGCAACAAGTGCCTATCAACGTGTATTAGGATTAATCCGTGGTGAAAGTTTAAAACTTAAACCGCCAGTTACATCGATGCAGGGTCTATGGAACACAGCAGAACAGCTTTCTGTTGAAAATTTCTATACGATGGCCCAAATCGGCTCAACTGAAACAGTACGCTCAGGCTTAGAAAAGCTTTTAGCTACTTATGAAGTCGATGAGTTTATTTTTACTTGTGATGTCTATGATACTAATAAACGTTTAGAGAGCTTTACTCGATTAATGCAACTAAAATCAGCCAACTAGAACATACTCTGAATATCTCATGCTTGAGTCTATAGCAGGCATGAGATAACCACCTATCTGAAAATACTTTACCCAGCCCTCTTGCTTGGTTATTTATATTAAAACGATAAAAAATCATCATAAATGAAAACCAAAAGGACTTTTGGAAAATGAGTATTAAACTTAAAAATAATGTTGCCAAATCAACTACTTTTCAAAATGCAGTTCAGGATTTTGACGCCTTTACTGGTCAAATTCTTTTATCAAATACAATTAAAGAAAATGATTTTTCAAATTTAAATGTAGCGATTATTGGAACAGATCAGGAAACGGTAACGCACTTAGAAAAAATCTGCCAACAAGCAAAATTTGTAACTGTATTTCAAATTACTCCGCATTTTATTTTGCCTCATAGTCAAATCGGCATACACCGTCTCATTACCCACCCGCTTATTGCTAAAAATAGGAGGTTATTTAACAATCGTGTAAAAAGTATCTTAGCTCTACGTTTTCTTGAAACCCAAGTCAATGAAACATGGCTCAAACGTCTTTTGACACCTAATACTGCAAAAGCCAATAAAATATTTTTTAAATCTGATAGCTACTATGCTGCGCTACAAAGACCAAATTGCAAACTACAAGCTTGGCCAATTGTAAAAGTTACCGCTACAGCCATTTATAGTATGGATGGTACTCAACGCCCTGTAGATATCATTATTAGAACTACACCTTAAAAATAAAAAAAAAGCATGGTTGATAGACCATGCTTTATTTACTCATTTCAAATCATATCGAGTTAAATACCCCTGATCATCATAATGTAAGATGATGCGCTGAGACTTTTGTAACTCTGATAATGACTCGGTACTGACCATAAATTGTGAAGCCAATAACTCAACAGGACTATTCGGAGCTTTGCTGCGGCGATCATCACCATGAAATCTAAGCCAGTTATAACTCGCCCATAAAATCAAGACCAAAGCACTTACGGATATTAAAAGAAGTAAATGGAGGACTGTATTGACCTCAGAAATATGATCTACCCATACATAGTCATAGATGAGATGCCCTTCATAAAACCATAAAAATAATGAAACCAGTGGGAAAAACAGCCACATTAAACAAAACCAACCTACTGTTTGCAAAGTATAGTTTGCGGTTTTATTTTTCACATATTTAGGCTGATCAATATATTCTGGGATATCTAAAACTTCTATGTCATTATTTTGTTTATTTTTCATGAGTTATCTCCTCGAAAGCCTCGATCAGGACTTACCCAACGAGCACGCTTTTTGGTATTAAATATAGTTTTAGGGACTGCAACTACACTAGTAAATAACGTCAGTAGCCAGAAAAATAATGGATACCAAATTACCCAAAAATAATTTCTAAAAAGACGTCCACGGTCATAACGATGATCTATCCATAAACTTACTAAAAATTGGATGAGGCATGTTCCACCCAATATCACGCCATACCATTGGGGCATGAGTGAATTAATCTGCCACTGCTGAGGTAAATCAATAAAAAATCCGATTAAGAAAAGCAAGAAAATAAATATCATTACATACGACCAGACAATACTGACTAAAGCTTCAAGCATAACTGGCCACATACGGCGTAAACGGATTTTGAACATTTTTGGAATATATTCCAATAAGACTTCTACCCCACCTTGTGCCCAGCGTAAACGCTGCTTCCAAAGGCCTTTAAAAGTTTCAGGCATATAGATATAACAAAGTGCTTGAGGAATATATTGAATATCCCAATGGTCCATCTGAAGCTTCCAAGAGATATCAATATCTTCAGTAATTTTGTCATCAGACCAAAATCCAACACGGACTAAAGCAGTTTTTCTAAATGCAACAATTACACCCGATACTGTAAAAATACGACCATACGTACGCTGCGCCCGCTTAATCAATCCAATAATTGAAGAAAACTCACCAACCTGTAATTTCCCTAATATACTTGAACGGTTGAGAATTCTAGGATTTCCAGTGACGGCTCCAATACGAGGAAATTTTAGAAATGGCTGCATAAGCCAAAGTACAGCATGAGGATGTAGTAAAGCATCTCCATCAATACAAACTAAATATTCGTATTTACTTACTAAAACTCCCGATCTTAAAGCCACTGCCTTACCTTGGTTTTCCGCTAGGTGCACGACCCTTAATCGAGTATCCTGAGCTGCCAACTCATCAAGAATTTCTGCAGTTCTATCACTGCTACCATCATTGACAGCAATCACTTCAAAATTTGGATATTTTGTTTGTAAGGCATAACGAATAGTTTGCCTTACCTGAGCTTCTTCGTTAAAACAAGGAATAATAATGCTGCACCCTTCATTTGAAGGCTCAGGTAACTGCTGTTCATGGTATTCTCTTTTAAAGAAAAACCAGAGGCCACCTACCATCCATGTCCACGCCATAAGCAGAGGATATAAAAAGGCAAAAGCAAATAGAATATCGAGTAATACTCTCATTACTTTTTCCCCTCAGTTGCTAAACCAGCGAAGGGTTGATACATGACCGAACTCGAATTCAAGCTCATTGGGTTATATAAATACTCATGAACATTTTTTGAATTTTCAAAGGTATAACCGTCAACCCCAAATTTCTGAATACCTATGCGCTGAATATCAAAAAGGCCTTGTTGTACTTCTTGCCAAGCATTTCTCTGGTCATTTTCTGGCAATGTTAATGTCAGCATAATTCGTTGCTTGTATTTCGCATCAAGTGTATTTAAAAGTTCTAAGACATGTTTAAATTGTTTCTGCTTACCCACAACATTAAATTTTAGATTCACTAAATCATGTTGGGTTAATAGTGATTTTAAAAGCGCTGGCAATTGATCGATATGCTCTAAGTCAGGCGTAAGCAGCAGACTAAACTGGGCCTGATTACTCATATTCAAATAAGGCCTTGCAGCTTTTTGAGTCAGTTGACTCAGTTGTGATAATTGCTTTACTTGTTCAACACAGTTACTTTCTTTTATCGTTGCACTTTGCATAGCACAATTTAAAGCAGTTCCGGCATTAAGTTGAATACCACTTAAATTGCTATTAAAACGTGCTATATCTTTAGCTAAATCTGCCACCAAAAACGGTTTATTTTTTTGAGGATATACAGGTAACTCTAAAATGACCGCTTGTCCTGCACGAGTCTGTGCCTGCCATAGAGTACGGTTTAAGATATCTTGTTTAACCGGCATTTGAGTTGTTGGGAAATAAGCAACGTCATATTGCCCATCTCCATCTTGATCATCTAAAGGCTTCAATATCAGCGTATTGTTTTTTAAGCTATAAAGTTTGGATAACAATGCCCCTAATTTTTCATCTGACTGAGTATTGGTTGAAGCAGCTAATTGCTTTAAATCCATACTCACAAAATGTTTTGGCTGCTTATATAAATCTTTCTCTGCCGAGTTCAAGATATTGAGTAAGGTCTCAGACAATTGTTCAGCTGTAGAGTTATCCACCATAAGACTACGTTTAAAGGTAACGTCATTAATCTGATTTACCCCATCACGTCCTAAACTAAAAGAAAAAGTGAAACTTGCCTGTTGAGCTAGTTTTTCTAACTGCTGATTGACCGCACCATACGGCCATACAATTGCTTTCGGCTCTACACCCAATTCCTTTTTTAAAACATCATGAGATTTTTTTAAATCTTTTAAAATACGTTGCTGATATTCCACATCCGTTTCATAACGCGCTTGTGATTTTAAATACATATAAGAAGTTGCTGCGGGTTGTTCATTCCCTTGAGGGTTAGCAAGCACACCATGATGCAAATCATCACTATGACTCGCAAACTCAGCTAAGCCAGAAGCCTGCATTTCTCGTACTTGCTTCCAATTGACTAAGTTCCCTTGTCCATAGGCTTCATAGCCAGCTTTTGTATTACCGTTAAGCCAACTGGTTGGGAGTGCAAAAACTGCCGGAATCCGATATTGCTTGAGCAATGGAAATATACGACTGTAGCTACTTAAAGCACCATCATCAAAGGTTAACAAAATAGCATTATGAGGTAGTTCTTTACCTTGCTTACGAGCCTCTTCAATATCTTTCAGGCGAATTGGCTTCCAGTCAGATTGACTCAACCAGTCAAAGAATTGCGCTAAATTTTTAGTTTGAATTGCATAAATATCCCGATCGCCCTCTTTTAAAACATCATCTCTGACATCATGAAAAGTTAAAGAAACTGTATGATTTTTTGGTAAATCTTTTTCTATTTGGGCATATGTAAATTGCAGAGGTAACAATGTTGAAGCTAAAGCACAGCTCAACATTTTCGAAAATAAATTATTCATTAAAAACGCCCTTCAAATCCGAAAATACCATAGGTATGCTGTTCATCATGTCCATCGTAAGGATGGTATTGCCAACCAATTCCATAATTGAGTTGCCATGTACGTGATAGCTGCCATTGATGTTGATATTGCAAAGAATAGGTTGGCTTAGTGGAATAATCGGCTTGTTTATAAAGCCCCACTCCAGCTTCGAAATGCTGTTTAAATGAACGCTCATATTCACGCCAAGTCACCCAGTCATGGCTTAAGTTCAACTCCGCGCTGTAATGCGAACTTGGGCTAAAATAAGTAGTTTGATCTTGGCTATTACTGCCGTAAAAACCACGAACAGTGCCATAAGTAATGTGATGCGGCGCCGCAAATAGTCTTTCACGCCAAAAAGTTGAAAATTCTTGTTGTTTATTACCATCACTGATATCAGTCAGACCGTAACTTGCGCCAATTTGACGTGATTCATCTTTTTGCCATGTCAAAGCAGCTCGGTAAGATTGGCCATCTTCTCCCGCATCAATTGCCTGCAGAGGGATGTCAGCCTGGCTGTTATATTGCAATTGATACTGCCAGTGATCGTTTAACCACTGAGACCAATCAAGACGAACACCTGCTTGTCCGCCATCTGTACTTTGCGACAAGATCGCAGACAATGCCTTACGATTAGCTTGCCATTCGGCCCCGACACCATAGCGCTGGTTATGCACGTCACCAAAATTGTATTCACCATAACGATCTTGATGCCAAGCAAATAAACGATAATTATCCTTAATCCAAGGGCTATTAAGACGTGTTTCCATTTCACGGTCTTTTAAACCATTCTGCCTACTTACAGTATCACTATTGTCGGCCTTACTTTGGCCCCAAGTAGTTGAGTGTGAAATTGTGGCTCTATTACGATCATCCAACTCTTTGCGGCTTTTTATGACACCACTATCATCAGGATAATATTGCACTAAGTTTTGAGTGGTTTTCCGCCATGTCGGAATATCACCTAAAGCTTGAGCATTCTGCATTTCATTAATGCGAGTGTCTTTAGCAATCGGATCTATACCATTTAACCGGGAAATTGTTTTTTTTGCCTCTAGCGGTTTTTCTCTCCACCGTTCTACACGCGCAAGATTATTAATCAGGCTCTCATTCGCAGGTGCTTGCTCGACTGTTTTTTGAAAGTGCTGTTCAGCTTGATCCAGGTGATTAGCGTAGGCTAAATGCATCCCTTTTAAAGCAATATAATCATCACGATCAGGATGGCTTGTTTTATCTACACCCTTCGCCTGACTATATTTATAAGTCGGAATAAGATGATCAACTTTTGCCAAAAGCTGTTCAGCTTCCTTATATTTTTCCTGTTCAATATAGGAATAATACAATCCGGTATAGAGGATCATATCCGGATAATTTTTTTCGTTTAGAAGAGTCTTATAAGCAAGTTCAGCTTGCTTCGGCTTCTGCTCCGCCAAATAACTATCAGCAATTGCATGACGTACATATGCCGGTAATTTTTCGAGTGGAATATTCAACTGGGTGAAATTCTCTATAACCGCTTTTGAACGCCCTCTAAAATCTAGCGCATACAAATAATCGTAGTGAAACCTTAAATAGTTAGGGTTGTTTGGTGACATTTGCTGTTGTATTTTTTGCCCTTGTTCTAACACAGCATCTAATTCAGCATAGCTTTCTGCATCTGATAAGCCTTGGCGATTTAAATATTTATAGCGGGCAATTGCATTATTGACATGCTGAGAAAACTCACTGACTTGTAAAGTTTGCTGTAACTGCTCAGTTTGCTGATTTTTTTCGTTAACTTGAAGTAATTGCTGAGCTTTTTTATATGCCCCAATAGCAGCCAAGTCATAAACATACTCTTGCAAAACAGCTAAAGACTTAGAATTTTGCTGATAAGCTTGTTCAATTGTAGCTAAGGCCTCTACGGGCAAATTTATTAAACGGTAAGCATATGCAACCTGTACCAACTGATCAGTATTTAAACCTTTAATGTTGATATTTGATAACTGAGTTTTAGCATTCGTTGAGTCCTGAGCTTCACCATATAAAACCGATAGTAAGGTACGCCCATCGACTGATTTTTGAATATTAAGTTTATTTGACCAATCAATTGCTGTTTAAAATGTTTAAAATCACGAAAATTTCGAATTAAAGGTAACTTTGCATATTCAGGAAAATTCACATAATTAATATTTTCTAAAAAATTGGAAAAATTCGTCAGATCCTTTTTTTCACTTGACATAACAATTAAATAATCAGCAAGCAATTTTTGATCATACGGATAATGTTTTAACAATTGATCGAGTTGAGAAACAGCTTGTTGAGTTTGGCCTGCTCTATAATTTTGAACAGCTTGCTCACGCAGTACATCAACTTGAGCTGCGTATAAATGAATTGGTAAGAGATATACCAATGAAAAAACACATTTTTTTAGCATTTTGATAATCGGATAGTCCCATATCGAGATGGGAAATTATAGTTAAAAATGTGAAATGCATCACAATAACTAAATAACAAGCGATAGAGTTAACAAATGGAAAATGTGTAGAAAAAAAGTATTTGTTTATTTAAAAAATAATTAAAAACAACTATTTATTAAAATATAGATTATTGTTTTATATACATTTCTTTTCAAAAAGCTTATTTTATCTCACAAACTCCCTATAAAAAATTTACACGCTGATAACTAATCAGAAACTATTTATTAACTTAGCGTTTTATATTTAAAACTTTTATTTTCAATATGTATTGAAAATAAAAACCATTCAATTCCAATATATATTAATATTATTCAAATTGAATGGTTTAAATAAATATTTGATTTAATTAACCGATACGTCGTTTTAAACCAGTCATTTGTAAAATACGAGTAGAAATTTCTTCAATTGACATTTCAGTTACATTTAAATATTTAATACCTTCTGAAATATAAATACCTTCAATCGCTCTTAATTCCATTTGGCACTGGCTAAAACTTGCGTATCGACTATTCGCTTTACGCTCACTTCGAATCGCCACTAAACGTTCTGCATCAATCATTAAACCAAAGAGCTTACTACGGTGTTCTCTTAATACTGCTGGTAAACGGTTATCATCTAAATCTTCTTCGGTTAAAGGATAGTTAGCAACACGAATACCAAACTGTAAAGATAGATAAATAGAAGTCGGAGTTTTTCCGGAACGAGACACACCAATTAAAATTAAATCAGCTTTGTCATAGTGTCGGGTGCGTGCCCCATCATCGTTATCAAGTGCAAAGTGAACAGCATCAATACGGGCTTTATAATATTCAGAGTCAGTTACCGCATGTGTTTGCCCAACCAGTGTGGTTGGTGGTGTACCGAGCTCCTGCTCTAGCTTACTAATTAATCCTTCAAACACATCCAGATTAACTGCTTTAGCCGTATTAATAATTTCTCGTACATGCGGATCAACTAAAGTATCAAATACTAATGGTAAACATCCATCTCTGGTTTGACATTTATTAATCTCAACCACAACTGCCATTGCTGCCTCTTCAGTTGTAATATAAGGCATGATGTGAATATCAAAATCTACATTAGGAAATTGGGCTAATAACGAATGTCCAAGGGTCTCGGCAGTAATCGCAGTTCCATCAGAAATAAAAAAAACACTCCGCTTAAATTGTTTACTTTCTGACATTAAAATTCTCCTTAAACATTTGTCTTAGTGCTATATAATCTTTATAGTAAACTGATCTTACATGACTGTCGCTTAGTAAAATTCTCAACTAAGCACTTTATTTTTTTAATTTCATGCCAAGATAGACATTAATACTGCAAAAGTGGAGTGAAAACTTTGGAAGCGCGCGTAATCGGTCTAGAAAAATTAGGGAAACACGATGTCGAACTCGTAGGTGGGAAAAACTCATCTTTGGGTGAAATGATCAGCCATTTATCAAATGCTGGTGTATCGGTACCTGGTGGTTTTGCAACAACTGCACAGGCCTATCGTGAGTTCTTAGACCAAAGCGGTCTTAACGCTCGAATTCAAGCAGAACTTGCACAGCTTAACGTTGATGACGTAAATGCACTTGCAGAAACAGGCGCTAAAATTCGTCAATGGATTGTAGAGACTCCACTCACTGCAACCTTAGAACAAGAAATTCGCGCCGCTTTTACAGAACTTTCTAACGGCAACCCTGATATCGCGGTTGCCGTTCGTTCATCTGCAACTGCTGAAGATTTACCAGATGCATCTTTCGCGGGTCAACAAGAAACTTTCTTGAATATTCGCGGTATTGATAACGTACTTATCGCCATCAAAGAAGTATTTGCTTCTTTATATAATGACCGTGCTATTTCTTATCGTGTACACCAAGGCTTCGATCATGATGTTGTCGCATTATCTGCGGGTGTTCAACGTATGGTCCGTTCTGAAACTGGCGCTGCGGGTGTAATGTTTACCCTAGATACCGAGTCTGGTTTCCGTGATGTCGTATTCATTACTGCATCTTACGGTTTAGGTGAAATGGTTGTGCAAGGTGCGGTTAACCCTGATGAATTCTACCTTTCTAAACCATTATTAAATGCTGGAAAACATGCGGTATTACGCCGTAATCTTGGCTCAAAGCACCAGAAAATGATTTATGGTGAAGAAGGCTCAGCAGGTAAGTCTGTTGTTGTTGTCGACGTTGAAAAACAAGAACGTCAACAGTTCGCATTAAATGATCATGAATTACAAGAGTTAGCTAAACAAGCGCTTATTATTGAGCAACATTATGGCGCTCCGATGGATATTGAATGGGCAAAAGATGGTGACGATGGTCAAATCTATATTGTTCAAGCTCGTCCTGAAACCGTAAAAAGCCGCCAAAATGTTGGCACAATGGAACGTTACCTACTCAAGCAAAAAGGTACTGTACTTTGTGAAGGCCGTTCAATTGGGCAGCGTATCGGTTCTGGTAAAGTCCGTATTGTTAACTCAATTAAAGAAATGGACAAAGTACAAGACGGTGACGTACTTGTATCAGACATGACTGACCCAGATTGGGAACCTGTAATGAAACGTGCTGCGGCTATCATCACTAACCGTGGTGGTCGTACGTGTCATGCTGCAATTATTGCTCGTGAACTTGGTGTACCAGCAATTGTAGGTTGTGGTAACGCAACTGAAGTATTAACTGATGGTCAAGAAGTTACTGTTTCTTGTGCTGAAGGTGACACTGGTTTCATCTATGAAGGTGCATTAGATTTTGAAGTTCAGCGTAACTCTATTGAATCTATGCCTAAACTTTCATTCAAAATCATGATGAACGTAGGTAACCCTGACCGTGCCTTTGACTTTGCTCAAATTCCAAACGAAGGTATTGGTCTTGCTCGTTTAGAGTTCATTATTAACCGAATGATTGGGGTCCATCCTAAAGCCCTTCTTAACATTGAAAGCTTACCTCGTGAAACTCGTGCTGCTGTAATGACACGTACAGCTGGCTATGCATCACCTGTAGAATTCTATGTTGAAAAACTAGTTGAAGGCATTGCAACACTTGCAGCTGCTTTTGCTGACAAACCAGTCATTGTTCGTATGTCTGACTTTAAGTCAAACGAATATGCGAATCTTATTGGCGGTAAGTTATACGAGCCAGAAGAAGAAAACCCAATGCTTGGTTTCCGCGGTGCAAGCCGTTATGTTTCGGACAACTTCCGTGATTGTTTCGAACTTGAATGCCGCGCGCTTAAAAAAGTTCGTGATGAAATGGGTTTAACCAATATCCAAATCATGATTCCATTTGTGCGTACAGTATCTGAAGCAAAACGCGTGATTGAGTTGTTGGCTCAAAATGGCTTGAAGCGCGGCGAGAATGGCTTAAAAGTCATCATGATGTGTGAATTACCAACTAACGCATTATTAGCTGAACAATTTCTTGAACACTTCGATGGTTTCTCTATCGGCTCTAACGATTTAACTCAATTAACACTTGGTCTTGATCGTGACTCTGGTATTGTTTCTCACTTATTCGATGAGCGCGATGCTGCTGTAAAAGCTCTTCTTTCTATGGCAATTCATGCTTGTCGTAAAGCCGGTAAATATGTCGGTATTTGCGGTCAAGGACCATCTGACCACCCTGACCTTGCAAAATGGCTAATGGAACAAGGTATTGAATCAGTGTCTTTAAACCCTGACTCAGTTTTAGATACATGGTTCTTCCTTGCTGAAGAAAAAATCAAGCAAATCTAATTTGTTATAGAAAAAGACCCATCCGTGGGTCTTTTTTCATCTTTAGAATAGAGAATTTTTACTTATGCAAATTTACTTGGCACGTAATAATCAACAAGCTGGGCCTTATACCTTAGAGCAACTAAATCAGATGTTGGCAAGCCAACAAGTTTTACTTACTGATTTAGCTTGGCATGAAGGCATGACAGAATGGAAAGCTTTAGGAGAATTAACCCAAGGTAAACTTGTATATCAACCTATGGGTTATTCCGCTTTTTCAGCAAATACAAATACGCCTTATAACGAGACTATCCAGCAAATTCGAGTCGAGACTAAGACACATGAACTTGCTTCAATTTCATCTCGTGCGCTTGCAAAAATTATTGACTTATTACTTTGGCTACCTATTGCAGCCATTCCGTCTTTTTTCTTTAACGAAGCTCAATATAAACAACTTTTTGAGTTACAAAAACAGATGCAGTCTGCTGAAGTTGCATCAACCAAAGCAGCTGAACTTCAGCAGCAGCTTTTTACACTAATTCCAGTGGAAGCGTGGCATACAATGTTACTTTATGTAGTAATAATGCTCGCTATTCAAGCATTTTTGTTGACCAAGTTTGGGCAAAGTATTGGTAAAAAAATTGTCGGAATTAAAATTGTCGATGCTGAAACTAATGGTAAAGTTAATCTAACACGTATCTTCTTACTCAGAAGTATCGTTTTCATTATATTAAACTTACTATTTATGCCAATTAGTACAATTATTGACTATGCTTTTGCATTAGGACAAAAGCGACAGGCTTTACATGACAAAATTGCAAGAACAAAAGTGATCAAATGACAGTGAATGACTGATTCATTTAATGTCTAAAAAAAAGGAGGCGCCCCGCCTCCTTTTTTCTATAGAGAGTTGATATTTAAATAAAAGCTCCATCATAATTCGATACCCTACAAAAAAAATCGGGTTTTAAAACAATTATTTCAAGCTGCTTTACATGTAGCTTAGTTTGTCGATATGAGGCATAATGCCCTACAACGTAGCGGTGTCGCATCATTGAGAAGTCTAAATTTTAAGACTAGCGTTCTCAATCATGCGACACTTTAATCGCTATCCCATATTTAATTAGGGAATGGGACTCTTCACCGAGGTTGTAAAATGAGACAAACGATTTTAGCTGTATTGTCTTTATCAACGCTTGCCGCACTTTTGACTGGGTGTGGTGGTGATATGGTACTTCTAAACTCTAAAGGTCCAGTTGGTCAAGGTCAAAGTGACCTTATGATGACTGCGATCTATTTAATGTTACTCGTGGTGATTCCTTCAATCATCATGGCATTATGGTTTGGTTGGAAATATCGTGCGTCAAATAAAGATGCAGACTATAAACCTACATGGGCACACTCAACTGCAATTGAAGTTGTAGTATGGGGTATCCCTGTCATTATTATTGGTATTTTAGCTTGGTTAACTTGGTGGGGTTCCCACAAGTATGACCCATACCGTCCTTTAGAATCAGATAAAGCACCTTTAACTATTCAGGTTATTGCTGAACAGTTCAAGTGGATTTTTATTTATCCTGAACAAAACATTGCGACTGTTAACGAAGTACGTTTCCCAGAAAAAACTCCGTTAAGTTTCAAAATCACGTCTAACTTCACAATGAACTCATTCTTCATTCCGCAGTTAGGTGGCCAGATTTACGCAATGGCAGGTATGCAAACTCACCTTCATTTGTTAGCAAATGAAACTGGTGTATATCGTGGTTTCTCTTCTAACTACTCAGGCTATGGTTTCTCTCAAATGCGTTTCAAAGCGCATAGCGTTACAGAGCAACAATTCAACGAATGGGTAGCAGCAGTTAAAGCTGGTAATGGTTCAACTATTAATCCAGAAGCAGTGCAAAAAGCTACGCTTGACCAAGCTGAATTGGCAACCTTACGTGATGGCGATCGTTCTAAGCACCAAATCGAGCATTTAGTCAATCGTGCTAAAGCTGCTGGTGATCAAGAAGCGCTTGCTAAAGCAGAAGCGATGAAACCGTTCCCGACTAAGCCACACCCTGTGACTTATTACTCTTCAGTTGAACCAAAACTGTTTGAAACAGTTATCAACCATTATATGAGTAACTATCATGGTGCTGACCACTCTGCTGGGCATGCAACAGCAGAAACTCATGCTGCAGCTGAACACGCTGCTCAAGGGGAATAAGACATGGATATGATTTTTGGTAAATTGGGTTGGGACTCTATCCCGACAGAGCCAATCGTACTTGTCACCATGGTCTTTATGGCACTTGGTGCAATTGCTGTGCTTGGCGGTATCACCTATTTCAAAAAATGGGGATATTTGTGGAAAGAATGGTTTACAACTGTAGACCATAAAAAAATTGGTATCATGTATATCATCGTATCTGTCGTCATGCTTTTGCGTGGTTTCGCCGATGCGATCATGATGCGTTTACAACTTTTCCTCGCTAAAGGCGGTGGTGAAGGTTATTTACATCCTGACCATTACGACCAGATCTTCACCGCACACGGTGTAATCATGATCTTCTTCGTAGCAATGGGTCTCGTTGTAGGTATGATGAACATCTCTGTTCCTTTACAGATTGGTGCTCGTGACGTTGCTTTCCCATTATTGAACTCTTTAAGCTTCTGGTTATTCGCTGGTGCTGCTGGTTTAATGATGCTTTCACTTGTATTAGGTGAATTTGCTGCGACTGGTTGGATGGCTTACCCTCCTCTGTCTGGTATTCAATATTCTCCTGGTGTAGGTGTTGACTACTATATCTGGGCACTTCAGGTTTCTGGCCTAGGTACGCTTTTATCCGGTGTTAACTTCTTCGTTACCATCATTAAGATGCGTGCACCTGGCATGAAATTAATGGACATGCCTATTTTCACGTGGACTTCACTTTGTACGGCAGTATTAATCATTGCATCATTCCCTGTATTAACAGGTACGCTTGCAATGCTTACATTAGACCGTTACTTTGGCTTCCATTTCTTCACAAATGAGCTTGGCGGTAGCCCAATGCTTTATGTGAACTTGATCTGGACATGGGGTCACCCTGAAGTATATATCTTGGTATTACCAGCATTTGGTTTATACTCAGAAATCGTTGCAACCTTCTCTCGTAAAGCGTTGTTCGGTTACAAGTCTATGGTGTATGCAACAATTGCAATTACTGTATTAGCATTCGTTGTATGGCTTCACCACTTCTTTACCATGGGTGCTGGTGCGAACGTTAACGCGTTCTTCGGTATCATGACCATGGTTATTGCGATTCCTACTGGTGTGAAAATCTTCTCTTGGTTATTCACCATGTATAAAGGTCGCATCACCTTTACTACTCCAATGTTATGGACGCTCGGCTTCCTTGTAACATTCGGTATCGGTGGTTTAACTGGTGTACTTATGGCTGTTCCGCCTGCGGACTTCTTGGTACACAACTCATTATTCTTGATCGCTCACTTCCATAACGTAATTATTGGTGGTGTGGTGTTTGGTATGTTTGCCGGCATCATTTACTACTGGCCAAAAATGTTTGGTTGGAAGCTCAATGAAGCATGGGGTAAAGCTGCATTCTGGTTCTGGTTCTTTGGTTTCTATTTTGCATTCATGCCACTTTATATCCTTGGTTTCATGGGTATGACTCGTCGTTTGAATACATATGACAACCCTGAATGGGATCCATACCTTGCGATTGCATTATTTGGTGCTGTTCTTGTTGCGATTGGTATTGCATGCTTCTTAATGCAAATCATCGTTGGTTTCTTACAACGTCACCAAAACATGGACCACACAGGCGATCCATGGGATGCTCGTACACTTGAATGGGCTACTTCTTCCCCTGCTCCATTCTACAACTTTGCGCATGAACCAGATGTTAGCGGTATTGACCGTTTCTGGACTGACAAAGAAAACGGTGTAGCATACGCACGTAATACTAAATATGAAGACATCCACATGCCGACTGATCGTGCTGCTGGTTTTGTCATTGCAATGTTCATTACACTTCTTGGCTTTGCACTTATCTGGCATATTTGGTGGCTCGTTGTTGTTTCATTCGTTTCAGCTGTTATTAGCTTGATCGTAAGCTCATTCACTAAGAATGTTGATTACTATGTTCCAGCTGCTGAAGTTGAGCGTATTGAAAACGAACGCTATGCTTTACTTGAAAAACACTTGAAGAAGGACTAAGGAAATGGCTGAAGTACTTCATCACGACAACCATGGCCACGATGGTCATCATGAACATGATGATACAGATTTAACGGTCTTTGGTTTCTGGACATACTTGATGAGTGACTTGATTCTTTTCGGATCACTCTTCATTGCGTTCGCTGTATTAAGCAGTCATGTTCCAGCAGGGACTCCAAGTGCATATGACCTGTTCCATAATTCATTAGGTTACGTGTTAACTGAAACATTTGCCTTATTGATTTCATCGGTAACTTTCGGTTTTGCTGTACTTGCCTCTTATAAAAAGAATGTAAATCAAGTAATCACATGGTTATTCATTACATTCCTTTTTGGTGCAACCTTCATCGGTATGGAGCTCTATGAATTCCATCACCTTGTAGAGGAAGGTCATGGTCCAACTCATAGTGCATTCTTGTCATCGTTCTTTACTTTGGTTGGTACGCACGGTATCCACGTAACTTCTGGTTTAGTGTGGATGTTGGTATTGATGTATCAAATCAAAACTAAAGGTTTGACTTTACCGAATACACGTCGTCTTGCTTGCTTAAGCTTGTTCTGGCACTTCCTTGACATCGTTTGGATCTGTGTATTCAGCGTCGTTTACTTACTGGGAGTTCTCTAATGAGTAGTCATGAGCATAATGCTGCTGGTGCGTCACACGGTAACTTTAAGCAATACACTGTAGGTTTTATTCTATCTGTTATCCTTACCATCATCCCATTCGGGATGGTGATGGCAGGTGGTTTCAGCCGTGGTCTTTTAGTTACAGTGATTGCAATTACTGCCGTTGCTCAGGTTCTTGTACAACTTGTGTACTTCTTACACATGAATACATCATCTGAACAACGCTGGAATATGATTGCATTTATCTACACGATCCTATGTATCGCTGTACTGTTAATCGGTTCTGTGTGGATTATGAATTATCTTCACTACAATATGATGATCTAAACTGATTGTCATGTTGAAAAAGTATTTATTCCTGACTAAACCAGGAATTCTCTTCGGTAATTTCGTTACCACTTTGGGCGGCTTCTTCTTAGCCGCCCAAGGCTCTATAGACATCTTATTATTATTGCTCACTCTCATTGGAACAACGTTAGTCGTTGCCTCAGGTTGTGTCGTCAATAATGTTATTGATCAAGATATTGATACAAAGATGCAGCGCACTCAAAACCGCGCACTTGTTAAAAAAACCATCTCTCCTACTGTTGCGCTTATATATGCGTTTGTACTTGGGGTAATTGGTTTTAGCATTTTGTGGTTTGGTGTAAATGGTTACGCATTTTTGTTTGCAGTAATTGGTTTTGTTGTCTATGTCGGTTTTTATAGCTTGTGGACCAAACGTACCTCAATCCATCAAACCGTTATTGGTAGTATCTCCGGAGCGAGTCCTCCTGTTATTGGTTATACAGCGGTAACTCATCAATTTGATGTGGCAGCCTTGCTTTTGTTTTTAGCATACGGTTTATGGCAAATGCCTCACTCTTGGGCAATTGCAATTTATCGTTTTGATGATTACAAAAATGCAGGAATTCCAATTTTGCCTGTAGCACGTTCTATTTATCGTACGAAAATTGAATGTGTAATATATATCCTGTTATTTGCAGCTGTTTTGAATGGATTATATTGTTTTGGTTATACCAATGTATTCTTTTTAATTACCTTCAATGCTTTAACTGCATACTGGTTCTATTTATCGATTATTGGATTCAAAGCCGAAAACGATCAACTTTGGGCTAAACGTTTTTTCCTCTACTCGGTCATATTAATTACCCTGTTAAGTTTGAGCTTTAGCTTTACCTATCAATCCCCTGCTCCAAATCTTCCTCTCTTTTAATTAAGGGAGGATTTCCTCCTCAAAAACAACTTTTCATATTTCTTATCAAAAGATTTGTTTTTAGTCTAATTTTTACCTATAATTCAGCCTTCGCATTTTTTGCGACGTAGCTATTTATATTTTAGCTATGACTCCTTGCTTCTAATTTTTTAGGGGCTGTTTAAACCGTAAGGAGCTGACAATGCGTCATTACGAAATCGTACTTTTGGTACATCCAGACCAAAGCGATCAAGTTGTAGGTATGGTTGAACGCTATATCTCTCAGATCAAAGAAGCTGATGGTCAAATTCACCGTTTAGAAGATTGGGGCCGTCGTCAATTGGCTTACCCAATTAACAAAATTCACAAAGCGCACTACATTCTTATGAATGTTGAATGTGGTCAAACTACGCTTGATGAGTTAGAAGAATTATTCCGTTATAACGACGCGATCATTCGTAACCTTATCATCCGTCGTGAACACGCAATCACTGAAGAGTCATTGCTTGCTAAGAGTGCTGAAGAAAAGCGTGCGCGTAAAGCTCAACGCGAAGAAGCACAGCAAGTTGCTCAAGAAGCTGAATAAGGAGAACATCAATGGCACGTTTTTACCGTCGTCGCAAGTTCTGCCGCTTTACAGCTGAGAATGTTGCGTACATCGACTACAAAGATATCGACACTTTAAAACAGTACATCACTGAAAACGGCAAGATTGTTCCTAGCCGTATCACTGGTACTAAAGCTCGTTATCAACGTCAATTAGCACTTGCTATCAAACAAGCTCGCTATTTGTCTTTGATTCCGTACACTGACAACCATAAGTGAGGTGATCTGTGGACGTTATCTTATTACAACGCATTAAGAACCTTGGTAAATTAGGCGATAAAGTATCAGTTAAAGCTGGTTACGGCCGTAACTTCCTTATCCCTCAAGGTAAAGCAGTTGCAGCTACTGAAGCTAACACTGCTGCTTTTGAAGCTCGTCGTGCTGAACTTGAGAAGCAAGAAGCTGAAGTATTAGCTGCTGCTCAAGCACGTGCTGAACAATTGAATGAAGTTAACATCGTTATCACTGCTAAAGCTGGTGACGAAGGTAAACTCTTCGGTTCTATCGGTACTCGTGACATCGCTGACGCGTTAACGAATGCTGGTCTTACAGTTGACCGTGCAGAAGTTCGTTTACCAAACGGTGCGCTTCGTCACACTGGTGAATTCAACATCGCAATCCAATTGCATCATGATGTTGTTGCAGAAGTTCTCGTTACTATCGTATCTGAGTAATTTCTCATCAAAAAAAGAGCATGCTCACGCATGCTCTTTTTTTATCTCTTAAATTTATGAAATAAAATTAGATATATTAATTCCTGATCAGTTCTTCAGTTTAATTGGTTTTTTAATTAGGTAGTTTATTTATTTTTGTTTTAAGATAGTTCTCGGCTTAAAACCCTTTTTTTGTGCACACATTTTATCATCAGGTCTAATTATGTCTCAGGCGAATGCCACTTCTTTAACGCTTTCATCTCCAACAGAAAATAAGACGAGTGAATCAGGCCAACTTAAAGAGTTTCGCACTCCCCCACACAATTTAGCCATTGAACAAGCAGTGCTTGCTGCATTGATGACCGTTGCTGAATCTTTTGAACAAATCAGTGACCTACTCAAAGAAAATGATTTTTATGCCACTCGTCATAAATATATTTACCGCGCAATTGAAAAATTAGCGCAGGAAAATTCACCTTATGATGCGGTCTTAGTGAATGACTGGCTTTTAAAACAAAACTTACTTGATGCTATTGGTGGTGAAGAATACTTAATGCAGCTTATGGCTGATTCACCTTCAAGTTTCTATAACCTTGAAACCTATGCAACCAAAATTAAAGAATTCTCTACACTACGCAGTATGATCAAGGTAAGTACTGAAATTTTACAAAATGCTTATGACACAAAAGGGCGTGGTGTTAGTGAAATTTTAGATTTAGCCGAAACCAGTATTTTCTCTTTAGCTGAACAGCACAATAACAATAAAAAAGATTCTGGCCCTAAAGCAATTAGCTCTGTAACAGCCGATGTAATTAGTAAACTTGATGAACTTTCAAAACTCGATGGCAATATTACTGGTTTAACTACTGGCTTCTTAGAACTCGATAATAAAACTTCCGGTATGCAACCTGGAGACTTAATTATTGTCGCGGCACGTCCGTCTATGGGTAAAACTACCTTTGCCATGAACTTGGTTGAAAGTGTTTTGCAATACAATAAACTCCCTGCTCTCGTATTCTCTATGGAGATGCCAGCTGACTCAATTGCAATGCGTCTAATCTCTGCAATGGGTAAAGTTCACCAAGGACATTTACGTTCAGGTAATTTAGATGCAGATGAGTGGACTAAAGTTACTGGTACTATTTTGCAGCTTCAACAAATGCATTTATACATTGATGATTCGTCAGCTTTACCACCAACCGAGGTTCGTGCCCGAGCTAGACGTATTGCAAAAATGCATGATGGTAAAATCGGCTGTATCATGGTCGACTATTTACAGCTCATGAAAGTTCCGGGTATGGGTGATAACCGTGTTGGCGAAATCTCGGAAATTTCACGAAGCTTAAAAGCCTTGGCAAAAGAAATGCACTGTCCTGTGATTGCACTTTCCCAGCTTAACCGAAGTCTGGAAAACCGTCCAAATAAACGCCCAGTAATGTCCGACTTACGTGAATCGGGTGCGATTGAACAGGATGCCGACTTAATCATGTTCATTTACCGTGATGAAGTCTATAACAAAGAATCTAAAGAAGCAGGCACCGCAGAAATTATCATTGGTAAACAGCGTAACGGTCCTATTGGTACTGTTCGCCTTGCCTTTGAAGGTCAATATACTCGTTTTAGTAATCTCTCTCCTGAGTATTACAGCCAATATGATGATGAAGAATAAACTCTATCTCTAGCCCAAAGGAGTAAATGAGGGTGCGTCAAGCAACAGTTTATATTGATCGCCAAGCGCTTCAATATAATTTAAACCGTGTCAAACAACTCGCAGCAAATTCAAAAATCGTAAGTATGGTAAAAGCCAATGCTTACGGACATGGAGTCAAAGACTGTTTAGCAGCCTTAAATGCCTCAGATGCCTTTGGTGTCGCCTGCCTACAAGAAGGATTAGAAATCCGTGAACTTGGTTTCGAACAACCAGTTACTTTAATTGAAGGCGTATTTTCTGAAGATGAAATGCCCGTCGCAATTGAGCAAAAATTTGAATGTGTTATTCATCATCAACAACAGTTTGAATGGTTAATTAAACACAAACAAGCATACATTGCCCAAGGCTTAAAAGTATGGGTTAAATTAAATAGCGGTATGAACCGTTTAGGTTTTAAGAACCCAGAAGTTATTGAAATCATTAAAACTTTAAAATCTGAAGGATTTACCTGTGTACTTGCTATGCATTTTGCCAATGCAGATGTAGACCATCCTTTAAATGAACAACAAAAACAGCAATTTTTGCAAGTAAAACAAGCTTGTGAACCAGTTTTAGCATCTTGCTGTAATTCAGCGGCTATTTTTAAATGGCCAGAACTGAATTTTGACTATGTACGACCGGGTATTATGCTCTACGGTGCTTCACCTTTTGCAGATAAAACAGTACATGAGCTTGATTTAAAACCAGTCATGACTTTCACAGCAGAAGTTATCGCGTTAAACCATATTCAAGCTGGTGAACATGTGGGTTATGGTTCAACTTTTTGCGCCCAACAGGCTATGGATATTGCCATAGTTTCTATTGGCTATGGTGATGGTTATCCAAGAGCTTATGTTAAGCAAAACTTTGTCGCTATTGATGGCAAACTTTGTCCAGTTGTAGGACGTGTAAGTATGGATATGATAGCGATTGATGTCACAAATACTCAGGTAAAACTTGGTACCCAAGTTGAACTTTGGGGTAATCATCGTTTAGTTGATGACGTTGCCGAAGCTAACGGCACAATTGGTTATGAATTACTTTGCCGCTTAAGCACTCGTCCAGTCCGCAAAAGTACTTAATAATTTAGTAAATAAAAAATCCAAGCTTGCTTGGATTTTTTTATTTGAAATAGCTTTTAACGCCAATAATCATCTGTAGGTTTAGGCATTTCCTGTAAACCACGACGTAAAGTATCCGACCACTGACGACTAATTTGTGAAAAATACGGATCATCTTCACTAATTCGTTTACCCATAGGAATCACAAAACTATCTCTGCTATAGACCAAGGCATCTAATGGTAAACCTACCGAAACATTAGAACGTAATGTTGAGTCAAATGAGATTAAACTACAGCGTAGAGCATCATCTAACGGCATTGCATAATATAAAGCACGATCTAAAATAGGCTTACCATATTTACTTTCACCAATTTGAAAGTAAGGCGTGTCGGTTGTAGCACAAATAAAATTACCTTGCGGATAAACATTATAAAGCTGCATATCACCGCCTTTAATTTGTCCACCCACCAAAATACTACAAGCATAATTCATTTGTTCTTGAGTATCTGAGCTAATATCTTCTAAAACATTTTTTAAAGTTTTACCGACTAAATCAGCCACTTCAAACATTGTATTAATACTATATAAATTAGGCTCTTGCTGCAAAGTAAGCGCATTTTGCAAATGCCCGATAACCGCTTGTGTCGTTGCTAAATTACCTGCTGTTTGCAAGGCAATAAAACGCTCTCCCGTTACACCGAAAGTATGAAGCTTACGAAATACAGAAATATGATCGACCCCTGCATTAGTTCGAGTGTCACTTATAAACACCAAACCCTGTTCTAATCTCAGCGCACAACAATAGGTCATTTCGTTCTCTTTACATTCAACAAGCCAACACTTGAACCACAGACATCATATTTTCAATACCACCCTGTTCTCGCACACCTCTAATTGGGGCAACATCAAGATAGTCCCGTCCAACTGCGAGATAAATATGATGCTTTGGCGTAAACAATTGATTGCTTACATCAAAACAATACCACTGATTATCTAAAAATACCTCCGCCCAAGCGTGACTGGCAAGGTGCGGATAATTTTGATCAAATAAATAACCAGAGACATAACGTGCTGGTAATTGTAACGCACGACACATGGCGATTAAAACATGTGCATGATCTTGACATACTCCTTGAGCTGCATGAAAGGCTTGCGTGGCAGTCGTATGAACAGATGTACTATCTGGTTGATATGGCATCTTTTGCAGAATATTTTCACTGAGCAAAGCAATGTGTTGTCGATCTTTGACGGTTACAATTTTCTGGGCAAAATCCAACATTTCAGAATCATATTGAGTGGCCGCTGTACTTTGAAGAAATATTTTTAATGGTATAGGTACATCTACTCCACCTATCTCTGTATTTAAAAGCTCAACAATACCCTGCGCCATAAAAGTAAGATGTTGGTATTCATAACGCTGCGTAGCGGTTAACCAAATATTATTAAAAATATCTCTTTTGAGTGTCTTATCACCTGGCACACTGATTGCCCAATTGACAACATGTTGATGCAGCGATGTTTGAGGCATCATCTTAATATACTGAATACTGTTTTTAGCAGTTTCAGTATATTTATAATGCGTTTGATGATTAATCATCAATTTCATAATCATGCCTCGAACATATATTCCAGCTGCTGAGTAAAATTATAATAAGCATCCCAAGACGGATGATCTTTTAATAATTGCCAAGATTGATTTAGCTTCTCCCACCCTAAGTCATTCAGCTGTTGAAGCAATTTTTCTAGCTCCTGTAAAAGTCCCGTAAGGTCTTGCTGAAAACGTAGTTGTATATCTAATTGCTCTACTTTCTTTCCTAAATTCAGAAATAAGGCTATATCTTCATTTTCAGAATCAAGTATTTGATTACATAGAGCTAAAGCTTTATTTAATGAATCAGGATGAACTTGAAGTGACTTAATCGCATGATTCAGTTCGGCATAAGCGCTAGAAGATAGTATCCCTCTTAACTCTTGAATATTATCTTTAGCAATCATGAACTGGTTCAGTAATGAATATGTTTGTTTCGTATCCAACATATAGCAGTTCAGTAATTCTGCTTGCTCAATGACCAGTCCAAATGCCGCTGCAAATTGAGTTGCTTTTTCATCATCGGTAAATGGTAAATGTGATACAGCAAATTTAATCCGCATTAAATAACGGCCCAACCAATAAATGTGGTGTGCACTCGAATTGAGTAAAACCATAAATTTCCTCTTTAACCGACTATTAGGAATGTAGCGTTTCAACGACCCATGTATCTTTAATGCCTCCTCCTTGTGAGGAATTTACGACTAAAGATCCTGCTTGCATGGCCACTCGTGTTAAGCCTCCCGGTACAATTTCAGTGCGATATGGGGAACTCAATACAAAAGGACGTAAGTCGATGTGGCGCTCAGCCACTCCTGATGTCGTTAAAGTCGGTGCAACAGATAAAGCTAATGTTGGCTGTGCAATATATTCGTGTGGTGTAGCAATCAATTTTTTTCTAAATTCATCAAT
This sequence comes from Acinetobacter sp. AOR41_HL, assembly GCF_027854645.1. NCBI lineage: Bacteria > Pseudomonadati > Pseudomonadota > Gammaproteobacteria > Moraxellales > Moraxellaceae > Acinetobacter > Acinetobacter sp. AOR41_HL. The sequence continues at coordinate 178,985 of NZ_JAKTHZ010000027.1, forward strand.
TTCACATGAACTCGCCTTAGGACCAATTAACATGCCATAACCACCAGATCCTTGAGCTTCCTTAATCACTAATTGATCTAGATGAGACAATACATAGTCTAAATGTTCCTTTTCGCGGCACTGATAAGTAGGGACATTCTTCAGAATTGGTGTTTCACTTAAATAATATTGAATCATCTGATCAACATACGGATAAATCGATTTATCATCGGCTACACCAGTACCCGGTGCATTTGCAATCACTACATTTTTTTGTAAATAAGCGGACATAAGACCTGCTACCCCTAGGGCACTATCAGGCCTAAAGGCAAGTGGATCTAAAAAATCATCATCTAACCGACGATAAATCACATCAACCTTTTGACGTCCACGAATCGTTTTTACAAAAACTTGATCATTTTCTACAAACAAATCTCGGTTAGTAACCAGTGGCACATCCATTTCACGTGCCAAAAAGGCATGTTCGTAATAAGCACTATTAAAACGCCCTGGTGTTAAAACTACGATAAAAGGACAATCAACCTCTGAGTTTTCTTGAAGTATTTCTTTTAATAAGCTTGGGTAATGTTCAATGCCTTGCAAATTATTAGCAGCACAAAGTTCAGGCATGAGTTGCTGACTAATATTTCTACATTCAATCATATAAGAGACGCCAGAAGGCGTTCTTAAATTATCTTCTAGTACAAAAAATTCACCTTCGCCATCTCGTATAATATCTATACCGCTAATTTGAGAATAAATTTTACCTTTAAGCTTGTGCTTGAGCATGTGTGGCTGAAAAGCCTCATGACAAATAATATGATTTTCTGGAATTAACTGTTCCTTTAAAATATGTTGTCCATGATAAATATCATCTAAAAAATAGTTTAAAGCTTTAACTCGCTGTGCACATCCAGCTGCTATTTTCTCCCACTGTTTTTTTTCAATTACTCTCGGGATTAAATCAAAAGGAATGGTTCGCTCTGCACCCTCTTTATCGCCGTAAACATTAAATGTAATACCGTGATAGAGAAAATGTTGTTTGGCCTCCGCATTTAACTGCTTAAGCTCATCTAAAGTTCGAATGCTCAACCATTGCTCAATTTTTTTAGAAGCAGCACCGTTAGATGTCACATCGTCTAGCATTTCGTTAAAAAACTGCGATTTTAACTGTTCAAATAAGTTCGTTTGTACCGAAAGATTGTCCATAAACGAAGTCTGGTTAAGTAATGCGGTGGTCGCCTGCTCTTGTAAAAAATAATCAATATCGGCTTGTAGGTCTTTCTCTTGTTCTGACATAGCAACCTCGTCTTATCATTTATCTATATTTCATTTTTAAATAAGCAATTTCAGTGCCACTTATATATCTATAATGCTTATTGGCTTTCGTTGTTATAACTTTCTTTTAAATTTTAGCATTGATTGTAAAAGGTGCCATAAACCGAATCTGACAAACTTGCTAAATGTGTAAAGTTTTTTTATTGTGTTGACACCAAAGCAATTGGATATAGATGTATTACGCTTATGTCTGTAATAGAAAAAGAAACTTCAAATAGTTTATATCGCCAGTGGCAGATTCTATCTCGCCTTCCTACCGGTAAATGGATCGGGACTCGAGAATTGCAAGAAATGCTTGAGCGTGAAGGTATCGAAATCAGTTTAAGGACAATTCAGCGTGATTTAAATCAAATTGCTCAGCGTTTTCCAATTGAAAGTAATAAAGCTGTGCCTCAAGGCTGGCGGTGGCAATCAGATGCACCAATTCAAAGCTTACCGCATATGACAAGCTCTCAAGCAGTAACCTTTATGATGGTTGAAGAACATCTCAAACATTTGCTCCCACCAAGTCTCCTTGATGAGATGGGTCCTTGGTTTGACTTAGCAAAACGTAGTCTGTCTACACAAAATAATGTAAGACAATGGATTAATCGTGTCCGTATTGTGCCAGCAAGCCAACCACTGATTCCACCTGTAGTCGACCGTGCTGCTCAACAAGCAATTTACGAAGGCTTACTGCAAGACAAACAAATTGAGTGTGTTTATCAAGCCCGTGTAAATCAAGGCGAAGATAAAACTTATATTTTAAATCCGCTTGCATTGGTCCAAAAAGGTGCTGTTATTTATTTAATTTGCACCCGCCATGATAAAACCGAAGTACAAACCTTTGCCCTACACCGCTTCAAATCCGCTAAGGTTTTAGAAAGTCGTGCGCTCCACCCCGTTAATTTTGATATTGATCACTATATTGACTCGGGTGCTTTAGGTTTCAGGGTAGACTACAATCAACCTACTGAATTGATACAGCTCACCTTAACCATGACTGAACAAACTGCCAAAACTTTTTATGAAAGTCAGTTAAGTAAAGATCAGACAATTACTCCAATTGAAGAAAACATTGTCGAAGTTACGGCGACTGTTCCTTTTACATCTCAACTCGTCTGGTGGTTACGAAGTTTCGGTAAAAAGTTGCTCCATATTGAACCAGTTCAAGTACACAATGCAGTACGAGAAATTGAACCTGATAACAAATGACTAGATATAAAAAAGAGAACCGTCAGGTTCTCTTTAGATTTTGAATAATAATTTTCTTAATTTTATATTGGTATTTATAGTTTTATTTATTTTCAGATCATTCTGTTCTCCTCCACCAAAATGATCTGCTTCTTCTTTTGCGCTATGTTGAACATGAGTATTGGCATGCCAAATCATATCCATTATAGCGAATTGATTTCATTGTCATGTTTAAAGCCCTCTTGTTTGAACGTGAATTCAATATAACGTTCGTTTTAAAACATGTGAAATAAGAAAAAAAGGAAGTGAAATCTATTTTCTTCCTTAGGAAGTTTCCATATATTTTTTGATCAGAAAATAAAAAAGCCCAGTCTTAACTGGGCTTTTTTAATTACTTAAATGATTAAGCTGTTTTTTTGATCATGTTATTTTTACGAATCGTGATCATTACAAGTTGAACAGCAGCTGGGGTAACACCAGGAATACGACTTGCTTGAGCCAATGTTTCTGGACGCACAGTTTTTAACTTCTGAGTAATTTCACGAGATAAACCTGAAACAACATCGTAATCAAAATCGGCAGGAATCTTGGTTTCTTCAAGACGCTTTAATTGAGCTACATCTTCATGCTGACGGTTGATATAACCTTCATATTTAACCGCAATCTCGATTTGCTCACCCACTTGTTCTGAAACTTCTGAACCCGTAAGTTCTGCGATTTGAGCAAAACTAATATTAGGACGTTTGAGTAAATCAATCGCACTACATTCTTTACTCAAGTCAGCACCAGTCATTTCGACAAACTTTTTACCCATTGGGTTATTAGGCGCTGCCCACAAATGCTGTAGTCGAGATGTTTCACGTTCAACTGCTTCCATTTTTTCACAATAAGCAGCCCAACGAATATCATCAACTAAACCAAGCTCACGACCAATAGTTGTTAAACGTTGATCGGCATTATCTTCACGCAACATCAAACGATATTCCGCACGTGAAGTGAACATGCGGTATGGTTCTTTCGTACCCAGGGTAATCAAATCGTCAACCAATACACCCATATAAGCTTGGTCACGTTTCGGTGTCCATTCTTCTTGCTCCCACGCACGGCGAGCAGCATTTAGACCTGCAAGTAAACCTTGGGCACCAGCTTCTTCATAACCGGTAGTACCATTAATTTGACCAGCAAAATACAAGCCGTTAATTGCTTTGGTTTCTAGGGTAAATTTCAAAGCTTGCGGGTTGAAATAGTCATATTCGATTGCATAACCCGGACGTAAGATATGGGCATTTTCCATACCGCGAATCGAGCGCACAAGTTCAAACTGAACATCAAATGGTAATGAAGTCGAAATCCCATTTGGATAAAGCTCGTGTGTATCTAGGCCTTCTGGCTCTAAAAATACCTGATGCGAATCTTTATCAGAGAAACGATGAATCTTATCTTCAATTGAAGGACAGTAACGTGGACCTACCCCTTCAATGACACCGGTATACATTGGTGAACGGTCTAAGCCACCACGAATAATGTCATGAGTTTTTTCGTTAGTATGCGTGATATAGCAGTTCACTTGTTCTGGGTGCATAGACACATCGCCCATGAACGACATTACCGGAGACGGGAAGTCGCCTGGTTGTGGTGTCATAACAGAAAAATCAACTGAACGTGCATCAATACGTGGAGGTGTACCTGTTTTTAAACGGCCTACTGGTAGTTTTAATTCACGAAGACGCTGAGCAAGAGCAATAGAAGGAGGATCTCCTGCACGACCGCCGCTTGATTTCTCTAAACCAACGTGAATAACACCACCCAAGAATGTACCTGTAGTCAACACAACAGTTTTTGCGTCGAAGCGAATACCCATTTGGGTCACAACACCCTTAACGGTATCGCCTTCCACAATCAGGTCATCGGCCGCTTGTTGGAAAATATCAAGATTTGCTTGGTTTTCTAATGTCTCGCGAATAGCAGCTTTATAACGAACACGGTCTGCCTGAGCACGTGTTGCACGCACTGCGGCACCTTTACGCGAGTTTAAAATACGGAATTGAATACCGCCTTTATCGGCAGCTAATGCCATTGCACCACCAAGTGCATCAATTTCACGTACTAAGTGTGATTTACCAATACCGCCAATTGCTGGGTTACAGCTCATCTGACCCAAAGTCTCAATGTTATGGGTCAAAAGCAAAGTCTGTCGTCCCATACGCGCCGCAGCAAGTGCCGCTTCCGTACCTGCGTGACCGCCACCGATAACGATAACATCATAAACTTTAGGATAGTGCATGAGTACAAAAACACCAGAAAAAAAAGACGGAACATTATAGCAAAATTATCTGCTTATTGATGTACATAATTACAAAATTGTCATCACATGATTTACGCTACACCACATGTTTTGACATTTTGTTTCAGGAATTCAATACAAAGTGAATGTTTTTAAAAATTTTTCATTCTAGAATAAAAAACGTACAGCACTTCTACGACTTTAAAATTAACGCAACGAGAAGGAACACAAAATGAAAACGACCATGTTAAAAATCTTAACTGCATCTCTCCTTTGTTTTTCAGGCGTAACGTTGACCCACGCTGCGACTAATCATAATGCCAAATCGACTCATACTACTAAATCGAGTCATACTGCTAAAACAAGCAAGCATGCTGCAGAGTCAGGTACATCAGTAACGCAAAAAGAACTGAGAGCTTGTGCTAAAAAACGTCAGGGTGATTGGGTTTCTTACAGCCATAATGGTGCAACCTTCAATGGTACTTGCCAACCAAACGAAAATGGCAAACTACAATTTAAGGCCCCTGCTCCCTAATATAGTTTGAACCTAAAGTATAGAAAAAAGTTTTAATTTTTCTATAACACAGCGAAATTTTCAAAAAGCGGTCCATTAAAGATGGGCCGTTTTCTTTTTTAAACCATTCTAGTCGGCTACAATACACCTTTAAATAAAATTTTTAGGTCCTTTTCGTGAAGTGGTTACAAATACACATTACCGTTGATCAAGAACAAGTTGAATTCACAGAAACACTTTTAATGTCTCTAGGTGCGGTAAGCGTAACGCTGGATGATGCTGAAGATCAGGCTTTGCTTGAACCATTACCAGGCGAAACACCTTTATGGAATAAAGTTATTGTTACAGGTATTTATCAACAAGACGAACAAGACCCAATTGATGTTGACACTTTAGAAGCTTTCTTAAAAGCTCAACTTCCAGATGTACCTATGCGTCATGAAGAACTTGAAGACCAAGTTTGGGAACGTGCATGGATGGATTATTATGAACCGATTCAAATTGGGGAAAAATTCTGGATCGTACCTGAGTGGTTAGAACCACCAGAAGCAGATGCGACTAATATTAAACTTGATCCAGGCCTTGCTTTTGGTACAGGTAACCATGCAAGTACATTCTTATGTTTACAATGGTTAGGTAAAACCGATGTAAAAGATAAAATCGTTATTGATTATGGTTGTGGTTCAGGCATTTTAGGCGTTGCAGCTTTATTATTAGGTGCTAAAAAAGTCTATGCGACAGATATTGACCCTCAAGCTGTTCTTGCGACAAAACAAAATGCAGAACTCAATGGGGTTTTAGACCGCCTATATGTGGGTCTCCCTGAAGAGTTCGATCAAGAATTCAAACCTCAACAGGCAGACGTTTTAGTTGCAAATATTTTAGCAGGACCGCTCATGGCACTTGCGCCAGAATTTGCAAAATTACTTAAATCTGATGGTGATTTCGCACTTGCTGGTGTAATTGAAGAGCAAGTAGCTGATGTTTCAGGTGTTTATTCTGAATTTTTTGATATATTAGATGTCGAAAAGCGCGAAGAAAACTGGTGCCGCATTTCAGGAAAACGTAAAACAATAAATTGAGATTATTTAACTCATGAATGAAAAACAAACCCGCTGCCCTAAGTGTTTAACAGTTTATAAAGTTTCTCTTACCCAGTTAACTGTTGCTCAGGGTATGGTTTGTTGCCCTAAATGTAATTTAAATTTTAATGCTCTTACCAACTTGGTTAACATTGAGCTCCCAGAAGCAACAAACTCATCTGTTTTAGCTGACGGCTCGATTCAAACACGATATATGACTCATTCTCATGTATTAGATATCTTTGATCAGAAAGTTGAAAACTCTAATATTGATCTTTTGACATATTTAAATAATTTAAATTACTTCCACAACGAGCCCATCAATGCTCTTCCCAACCTCAACTTAGCTGAACAAGCAACTTCACCCGAACAGGATAATGGTAAAAAGCATAGCTGGTTGTACTATACACTTTGGAGTTCTGCGAATCTGATTCTGATTTTAGTTTTTACTTTTCAGATTCTCTGGTTCAACCCAAAACTTATGCAGCAAAGCCCTGCTATTAGCCATGCATTTAATTATGTCTGTCAAATACTGCACTGCAGTAAGTCAGCTGAACAATATCAACTTCTTTATATAGAAAAGGTAAAGCTACGTAGAATAGATATAGAACATACTCGATTTTCTGGCGTTCTAGTCAATCAAAATAATAAAAGTATTGAGTTACCAAACCTAAAATTAAGTTTTGGTCAAGAAAGCAATCAAGAAGAGATCATTTTTACTCCTCAACAATACTTGGTTGAAAATTTACGAGGCATTCAACGTATCCCAACTAATACACCGTTTAAATTTCAATTTGATTTAAATAAAAGCAAAAAAAGCCTCGTAAATTATCGATTAGAAATTGTCCACCCCTAATTTGTAAAAAAAGTGAAAAAAAAATAAAAAAAAATGCAGTTAATTTGCTCACTTTTTCCTAGACAATGGTATGATACGCGCCACGAAAGCTTTGACTCATATACTCCTCGCTCTCAATTCAAAAAATATACTGTTAAGCATGTGTGCTTTTCTAAATTAAGCGCATAGCCTAACTTTTTTTGTTTTTGAGGGGGCTGTAACAAATATTTAACTATTGTTACGCTTATTTTTTACTCAATACGAAGATTTATGGCAAGCTAATTGTTCTTATGTTTTAGAGTCACTGTTTTAGGATCTAAAACAGGACTCCGTATTTTTAGACCACATTTATATACTACTTTACCCAAGCTAGTATTTGATTTTCGGATTAACTCGCATGAATAGCAAATCTCCTATTTTTACTGCACAATCTGATGTTGCTCTTCGCATCCACGTGGATCGCGCAGTTCGTCATTATTTTGCACAATTGCAAGGTGAGCAACCATCTCAGGTATATGACATGGTGCTAGCAGAAATGGAGAAACCTCTTTTATCTGTAGTTCTTGAATATACTCGTGGCAACCAAACACGTGCCGCAGAGATTCTTGGACTAAACCGCGGCACTTTACGCAAAAAGTTAAAAGCTCACGGTTTAATGAGTGAATAAATGATAAAATGCTCACGACGTCGTGGGCATTTTTTTATGCTTCTAATTGGTTTTAATCCGTAGACTTGAAATTGTTGACTTGAACATCATGACTATTAAACGTGCTTTGATTTCTGTATCAGACAAAACAGGAATTGTCGAATTTGCTCAAAACCTTGCAGCTTTAGGGGTAGAATTATTATCTACAGGCGGCACATACAAGTTGCTTAAAGATAATAACATTGCTGTTGTTGAAGTATCTGAACATACTGGTTTCCCAGAAATGATGGATGGCCGTGTAAAAACACTACATCCAAAAATTCATGGCGGCATTTTAGCTCGTCGTGGTCTAGACGAAGCAGTTATGCAAGAACACAACATTGATCCAATCGATCTAGTTGTTGTCAACCTTTATCCATTTGCAGCTACAGTTGCTAAACCTAACTGCTCTCTTGCTGATGCTATCGAAAATATCGACATCGGTGGTCCGACAATGGTACGTGCTGCTGCTAAGAACCATGCCTCTGTAGGTATTGTTGTAAATGCTTCAGATTACGATACAGTGATTAGCGAATTAAAAGCTACAGGTTCACTTTCTTATGAAACACGCTTCGATTTAGCGGTTAAAGCATTTGAACATACAGCTCAATACGACGGTATGATCGCTTCTTACTTAGGCGCTCGCGTTGGTAAGACCGAAGGTGAAGCTGATTTATTCCCTCGTACGTTCAACACTCAATTAAATAAAGCACAAGATTTACGTTACGGTGAAAACCCACATCAATCTGCTGCTTTCTATGTTGAAGCAAACGCAAAAGAAGCTTCTGTTTCTACAGCAAAACAATTACAAGGCAAAGAATTGTCTTATAACAATATTGCTGACACAGATGCTGCACTTGAATGTGTTAAATCATTTGCTAAACCAGCTTGTGTCATCGTAAAACATGCTAACCCTTGTGGTGTTGCGGTTTCTTTAGACGGCATTAAAGCTGCTTATGATTTAGCTTATGCAACAGATCCAGAATCTGCTTTCGGTGGCATTATTGCATTTAACCGTGAGTTAGATGTTGCAACTGCTCAAGCAATTGTTGACCGTCAATTCGTTGAAGTTATTATTGCTCCAAGCATTGCTGATGGCGTACTTGAGGTAACTGGTGCGAAGAAAAATGTTCGTGTTTTAGTATGTGGCGAATTACCTGCAATTGATGCACGTGCTCCGCAACTTGACTATAAACGCGTCAACGGCGGCTTACTTGTTCAAGACCAGGACTTGGGCATCATCACTAAAGATGATCTTAAAGTAGTTACTAAACGTGCTCCTACTGAACAAGAAATTGATGACCTTATTTTCGCGTGGAAAGTTGCGAAATATGTAAAATCAAACGCTATTGTTTATGCAAAAAACCGTCAAACTATTGGTGTAGGCGCAGGTCAAATGAGCCGTGTTAACTCAGCGCGTATTGCTGCAATTAAAGCAGAGCATGCTGGTTTAGTTGTTGAAGGCGCTGTTATGGCATCTGATGCATTCTTCCCGTTCCGTGACGGTATTGATAATGCAGCTAAAGCTGGCATTAAATGTATCATTCAACCGGGTGGTTCTATGCGTGATGAAGAAGTCATTGCGGCAGCTGATGAAGCTGGTATTGCAATGGTCTTCACTGGTATGCGCCATTTCCGCCACTAATTTAAATTTAGTCCTCCCTAACCCTCCTTTTATTCAGGAGGGTTTTCCACAATAATGGAACTATCTCTCCACTTCGAGAAATAGAGGGGGATGAAAAAGGATTAAAGTTAAGGAACAAATTAAAAATGAATATTTTAGTTTTAGGTAGTGGTGGTCGTGAGCATGCTTTAGCATGGAAAATCGCGCAAGATACCAAAGTTACTCAAGTTTTTGTTGCGCCTGGTAATGCCGGAACGGCAACAGAAGCAAAATGCGTTAACGTCCAACTTGATATTTTGGACAACCCTGCAATTATTGCTTTTGCTAAAGAAAATAATGTTGAGCTGATTGTTGTTGGTCCAGAAGCACCATTAGTAAATGGTGTAGTAGATGCTGCACGTGAAGCTGGTTTAAAAATTTGGGGTCCTACTCAATATGCAGCGCAGCTTGAAGGCTCAAAAGCGTTTGCTAAACATTTTTTAAAACGCCATAACATTCCAACTGCTTTTTACGAAGTATTTACTGAAGTTGATGCAGCGAAAGCTTACGTTGAAAAAAATGGCGCACCAATTGTAATTAAAGCTGACGGTCTAGCGGCAGGTAAAGGTGTCATCGTTGCAATGACCAACGAAGAAGCTTTTGCAGCAATTGATGACATGCTTGCAGGCAACAAATTTGGTGATGCAGGTTCACGTGTCGTAATTGAACAATTCCTCGCTGGTGAAGAAGCCTCTTTCATTTGTATGATTGATGGTAAAAATATTTTACCAATGGCAACTTCACAAGATCACAAACGTATTTTTGAAGGCGACCAAGGACCAAACACTGGCGGTATGGGTGCCTACTCTCCTGCTCCAGTTGTAACTCCAGACGTATTTGAACGTGTGATGTCTGAAATTATGCGTCCAACTGTTGATGGTATGGCCGCTGACGGTCATGTTTACACTGGTTTCTTGTATGCTGGTTTAATGATTGATGAACAAGGTCAACCACGCGTAATCGAATTTAACTGCCGTTTTGGTGACCCTGAAACTCAACCAATCATGATGCGCTTAAAGTCATCTCTTGTTGATTTGGTTGAAGCAGGTATTGCAGGTAATTTACCAAAAGAAGCTGAGTGGGATGAGCGTAAGTCAATCGGTGTTGTACTTGCAGCAGAAGGATACCCAGATAGCGTACGTAAAGGCGATGTGATTTCTGGTATCGGCCAATCACCAGAAGATACTAAAATCTTCCACGCAGGTACTGCAACTCGTGAAGATGGCCACATTGTGACTTCTGGTGGACGTGTACTTTGCGTAACTGCTTTAGGTGACAGCGTTCTTGAAGCACAAATTAATGCTTTAGAAGTATGCGGCCAAGTAACTTTCACAGGTATGCAATACCGTAGTGACATCGGTTACCGCGCGATTGCACGTGAAAAAGCTGAATAAAAGTTAGCAAAAAAAGCTTCCTATTTAGGGAGCTTTTTTATTTTGTACACCAATAGAAGAAAATGATATAAATTTTTATAAGATTTATTAAGATATCAACAAATAGAAAAAAGCCCTCTATATCAACTACATTTTTATTGCTATCATTAGTACATAGTTGTAACTGTCATCAGACACTGCTGTTTTAATAATTTCCATAAAGACTTGCTCTACAAATTATGCCTGTAGAGAGTTTTTTAATATTCTAAATTTATGAATGCTCGTTTGGCTACTGTTGGGGATGAACTGTTTGGGGAAACAGTTTTTGTTTATTAAACAATTACCCTCTGTTATAGCCAAAATATGCAAGCAAATTATGGAACCCCAGAAAAAGATCACAGAGTTTAGACTAGTTGTAATTCCAACTCCTCTTTTTTCATATTGATATAGATCAATCGTTATTGTTCTATATCTTAATCAGGACTTTTTTAAATGAAAAAGCTGATCAGCCTTTTTTTAAGCATGTCAGTAGTATTATTGACAGCATGTAGCAAACAAGAAAATGCTCAACAAGCCGAACAAAACAATGATAGTTCCAAAGTACAAAAGGTAGTAATTGCCTCTACAGGTTCGGATGCTGACATTTGGCGTTATATCGCATCTTTACCTGAAACCCAAGCTGCTGGACTGAAGTTAGAAGTAAAAAACTTCTCAGACTCCGTTTCAATGAATATAGCAGTTGAAATAAAGAAGTAGATTTGAACGCATTCCAAGCTTATTCTTATCTTACTGTATTTAATAATTCAAACCCGGATAAGATTGCAGCGGTTTCTACCACTTATATTGAGCCAATGGGGATTTATTCAAGTAAATACAAAAAAATTGAAGAACTTCCTGAAGGTGCAATTATTTCAATCCCGGATGATGCTGCCAGCGAATCTCGTGCGCTACTCTTGTTACAAACTGCTGGCTTAATCAAGCTTAAAGCTGACTATAATCCTGTTCAGGGCAGTCCAATTGATGTTATCGAAAATCCCAAAAAGATCAACATCAAACCAATCAAAATGGAAACTGCATTACGTCTTAAAAATGAATTTGATGCAGTTGTATTAAATAATACCATAGCACTCGAGGGAGGTTTAAACGTACTCAAAGATTCTATGTTCTATGAACCTATTGATCAAATCTCAAAAATTAGTGTAAACGTTCTAGCAACTGCTGAATCACGTAAAAATGATCCTGTCTTGCAAAAAGTTGGTAAGCTTTACCACACTGCAGCTGTTAAAAAATACATTGAAGAACACTTTGGTGGAACAAAAGTTGACGTAGACAAACCAATCAGCTATCTCTCAGAAGCTAAATAGTAATATAATAGCCCAAACGTGAAACAGGCAAATTATCTTTGCCTGTTTTTTCTTTCAAGCATAGTTTCTGACGATATGATTCAATTTAAAAACATTTCAAAGCACTATCAGCTCAAAAGCCAAACCATACGCGCACTCGATCAAATCAATTTAGAGATTCCAGAGGGCAGTATTTTCGGCATTATTGGCTATAGTGGTGCAGGTAAAAGTACTTTAATTCGCCTGATTAATTTACTCGAACGACCAAATGAAGGTCAGATTATTATTAATCAAAAGGACTTCACTGCTTTAGATGCACGTTCATTACGTCAGGAGCGTGCAAATATTGGTATGATTTTTCAGCATTTCAATTTGCTTCAAACCAAAACAGTTGCTGAAAATATCGAAATGCCAATGCGACTGCTAAATTATAAAAAAGCAGAACGTGAAAAGCGTTTAAATGAATTATTAGAGTTTATTGATCTTAAGCATAAAAAAGATGCCTATCCAGATGAACTCTCTGGCGGTCAAAAGCAACGTGTTGGTATTGCGCGTGCTTTAGCAAACCATCCTAAAATTTTATTATGTGATGAAGCCACATCTGCACTAGATCCGCAAACTACTCAATCAGTTCTAGAGCTTTTAAAGAAAATCAATCAAGAACAGAAAATCACAATTGTTATGGTTACTCATGAAATGGATGTCATTGAATCTATTTGTGACCATGTTGCAGTTATGGAAGCTGGTAAAGTGATTGAGCAAGGCTCAACTATTGATATTTTTAGTAATCCTCAGCATCCAACAACTAAAAACTTTATACAAACTGTTTTACATCAGCAGTTACCAGTTAACATTCTAAATCAATTAGAAAATCAGCATCACCACAGCATCTATTGCCTACAATTCTTAGGACGTTCGGCTCAAGAACCTGTAATTCAGTCACTTATTAAACAATATGATATTAGTTTAAATATCTTATTTGCCAATATGACTGAAATTAATGGCACAGTGATTGGTCAAATGTTTGTACAGCTTTTAGGTGACCCGCAGTTGATCAGTCAAGCGATTGAGTTTTTAGAGAAAAATGAAGTGAGCGTAGTTCAATCAGGAGATCAAGTATGAGAGATTTAATCGTACAATGGTTAACTGAACTTACTCAGCCTTTCTGGCAAAGTTCCCTTTCTATGGACCAGTTTGTAACTGCATTACAAGAAACCTTTAATATGGTGTTCTTTGCACTTATATTTGGTGGTATTTGGGGCTTCATCCAAGGCATTATTCTGCTTGTAACTCGCCCTGAAGGGATCTTACCAAACAAATTCATTTATCATTTGCTTAACCCAATTGTAAATGCATTGCGTTCTCTGCCATTTATTATTTTACTTATTGCAGTTATTCCACTTACAAAGTTCTTGGTAGGTACTTCGATTGGTACATGGGCGGCAATCGTTCCTTTAACGATTTATGTTGGACCATATATGGGCCGACTTATTGAAACTTCCCTACTTGAAGTAAATGAAGGAATTATCGAATCTGCTCAAGCAATGGGTGCAACGCCTTGGCAGATTATTTCACGCTTTATTTTACCTGAAGCTCGTAGTTCTCTTATTTTGAACTTAACAACTGCTACGATTAGCCTTATCGGCGCGACTGCTATGGCTGGTGCGGTTGGTGCTGGTGGTATTGGTGACTTAGCAATTTCTTATGGTTATCAACGTTTTGATACAAGTGTCGTAATTTTAACAGTGATTATCCTCTTGCTCTTAGTACAGATTGTACAGACTTTGGGCAACTGGCTCTCTAAGATACGTTAAATCATTTATATACAAATCAAAGCTCCCTAAACGGGGGCTTTTTTTGTTTTTAGAAGTTTCTGCCACCAAACAGTTGAGTACGTGGCTTAATAGCATTTTCTGTTATCATCAGAATTAGCGATTACTCATTTACTCTTTGGATTTAGTTTCAGGATAAAAACAATGCGTTATAGAATTCATTTTATTGATGTGCAAAATGCCCTACAAAACTATATCTGGATTTTAGAAGATACTGAAACTCATGAAGCTGTTGCAGTTGATCCAACAGAGGCTGAGTTAGTCACTCAATTTTGTGATGAGCATCATTTAACTTTAAAGCAAATTTGGCTTACACATTGGCATAAAGATCATATTGGTGGCGTTGCAGATTTAATGGCAAATTCCACTCTAGCTGTATATGGTCCAAGAGATGAATTAAGTAAAATTCCTGGTATTACCCATCCTCTTCAACATGATGACCATCTAAAGTTTAATGATTTAAAAGCAGAGATTATTGCGACACCTGGTCATACCTTAGGACACATTGTTTATTTTATTGAAGAGTTGAATGCGCTCTTTTGTGGAGATACTCTGTTTGCAATGGGATGTGGCCGACTATTTGAAGGTACGGCAGAACAGATGTATCACTCATTAAATCGTCTTGCTGCCCTTCCAACCACAACTAAAGTCTATTGCACACATGAATATACGCTTTCTAATGCTGAGTTTGCTTTAAGCGTAGAACCTGAAAATCATGCCTTACAAGAACGTGCAGAACAAGTCCGCAAACTTCGCACGGAAGGTAAAATTACCCTACCAAGTAGTATTGAACTTGAGTTGGCAACCAATCCATTTTTACGTGCTGAAAGTGTAGATGAGTTCGCTCAATTACGTAGTTTAAAAGATAATTTCTAATTTTTTGGCTTTATATAAAGATACAGTTTAATTTTAAGAACTGTATCTTTTTGAATAAGGCATGTTTCGTGAAATTATTTTTTACATTTATTGATTTTAAATTAATTTGTTTTGATTAAAATTTACTCTAATTCTTATATTTTAAAATAATTATAAAAATTAAATAGTTAAATTTTATTAGTGATAAAAATGATTACACAAAAACTGAATAAATTCATAAAATGAAGAAGATTGGTTTATCTCTATTACTTTTTTTACAAGTTGCAAAATAAAACAAAGTTTTCCCCCTTTAAAAAATCCTAGTAAATCCCTATTAATAAATAAGGTGTAAGACACGGATAGAAGGAGTTCTCACGTGAAAAAGGTTGTTAAAGCTAAAAATTTAATTGCGTTCCGTATTTGGTTAGAAAAATTAGGATATTCGGTTAAAAATCTTGCCGATGGAAAAGGTTTCACTTTCAGTTTTAAAAAAGAATATGGTTTAGTCACGTGTGATTTGGTTGGTAATGCCTTAGCGATGCAATTAGGTGAAGAGTTTGAGGATCACTTAAAAGCGTAAGCTTGAGCTGTTTTGCGTATACTATTTTTAGTATAGGCACCTCAAAAGTTCTACTTCATAAGTAGATCTATATGAGAGTTTGTGAGAAATTTTATACTGACCTGCCATAATTAAGCATTTACATAGAAGATAGTTTTTTTAAATTAAATTTTCGACTAGACAAAATAAAACCTGTAGCATGGCGCCTCTCCCAAATTGCCAATTGCTACAGGTTTTTTATTTCGAATTAAAATTTTAAATAATTAATTCGTTTTAGATTTTCCTAATGCTTTATCTAGAACGTCCTTGTCCAGAGCTTTGTCCCAACGAGCAACAACAATTGTTGCACATGCATTACCAATTAAATTAGTTAAAGCACGACACTCAGACATAAAACGGTCAATACCTAAAATTAGCGCCATACCTGCCACTGGTACAGATGGAACAACCGACAAAGTAGCAGCCAGTGTAATAAAGCCTGCGCCCGTTACCCCTGCTGCACCTTTTGAACTCACCATTGCCACTAAAAGTAATGCAAGCTGTTCACTAATAGATAGGTCTACATTACATGCTTGTGCAATAAATAAAGCAGCCATAGTCATATAAATATTAGTACCATCAAGGTTAAATGAGTAACCTGTAGGAATGACTAAGCCCACTACAGATTTTTCACAACCTGCTTTTTGCATTTTATCCATGAGGGAAGGTAAAGCAGCTTCAGATGAACTTGTACCTAAAACCAACCAAAGCTCGTCTTTGATATAACGAATCAAAGCAATAATTGAAAAGCCGTTATAGCGCGCCACAGCACCTAGAACAATTAATACAAACAGCACAGCTGTAATATAGAAAGTCATAATCAACAGTAATAGATTACCAATTGATTCGATCCCATATGCGCCGATAGTAAATGCCATAGCCCCAAAAGCACCAATTGGCGCAAGTTTCATTAACATGCCAACCAAGTAGAAAACTGGAGCAGTAAGGTTATTTAGGAAATCAGTGATTGGACGCGCACGATCACCTAAAGCAGCTAAAGAAATACCAAATAACACCGCCACAAATAGAACCTGCAAGATTTCACCACCAGCAAGCGGACTTACCAGGGTTTGCGGGATAATATTCATGAAGAAGTCAGTAATATTGGTAGCATGAGCCTTCTCAACGTAAGTATTTACTTTATCGCTGACTAAGGTCGCTGGATCAATATTTAGGCCTTTACCAGGTTGAATGATGTTTGCCACAATCATACCAACCACAAGTGCAAGACTTGAGAAAGTAATGAAATATAGCATAGCTTTACCAGTCACACGTCCAACTCGACTCATGTTCGTCATGCTGGCAATACCAGTAACCACGGTCAAAAAGATTACGGGAGCAATAATCATTTTAACGATCTTGATGAATGCATCACCAAGCGGTTTTAAGCTTTGTCCAAGTTCAGGGTAAAAATGACCTATTAAAACGCCTAAAATAATTGCAAAAATGACCTGTACATACAAAATTTGGTGAAACTTCTGTTTTTTCTGTACCGTTTCTTGGTCAAGGGTATTGAAATCCATTATCTAAATACCTGTTCGATGGGGATAAAAAAATAAAATATAAAGCGTGCACCACAAGCTGCTTTAAAGGAAGTGAAGCCATTGTAAAGAATAAAAAACACCCTGTGTCATAAATTTAAAAAATGTTAAATTCAAAAATCATGTATATTTTTGTATACAAAACAATTATTTTACGGAATTTTTAAAAAATTAAATTTCTTAAAAATAATTAAAATTCCAGATAACCCTATGTTTATTATATGATTTATATTATTTAAAACTTCCTTGAATGCTTTCAGTATTAATTTTACAATGAATAAAATCATCATTTCAAAAATAAATGATTAAAATAAATTCATATTTATTCTAAATTATGAGAATTTAATTTTTAAATAATAAGAAATATTGATATATAATTGTTTAATAAAAACAAAAACCTATATGCTTAGGCTAATTAAATGAGCCATTTTTAACTAAAAAGACAAACATATTTCTATGATTTTAAATAAATAGGCGTTTTAAAAGACTACGTACATAATCTAAATTTAATTCCTGATTGGTAAATAGAATCCGAAATAACATGGGTGCAATTACAGTTTCGATAATTTCTTGGTTCGGTATAGTGAACTCATTTCGTAATTTTGCACGATTTTGAATAATGTCGAGTTGCTGAATAATTAAACTTTCGCACATACGTGCATTAGAATCCGAATTTGATGTATACAGAACATCTCGTAATAAATCTTGTCCCACCTCGGAAGCATATTCTTCAAAATATTGCTCAACCCATGCTGTGATATCTTGTTTAAACGAACCTAAATCTTTGGGTTCCATATCAGGTTTAAGTTCATTTAAAGCTACATCTGAAAATAACTGATTGATGTCTCCCCATCGACGATAAATGGTTGAAGGTGTTACTCCCGCCTGTGAAGCGATCATTGGAATGGTAATCTGGCTTTGCTCGAAATCTTTTTGTAATTCTTTTACAGCATTATGTACCGCGGTTTGTATTCTTTCGCTACGGCCACCAGGGCGTAATCCAGTAACAACTTTTGCCATTTATAAACTCTGTAAAGGTCTCGAAAAATTTATAAATATTTATATCTATATACAAAATACACTAAAGCTAAGGATTTGCTTTAGTGTAAAAATAATGTATAAAAGCTAAATATTCGCTTTTATGTTATTCATGTTCTATGAACAATTCAAGTTCAAAACGGTCAAGAGCTGTTTTTCAATTAGATGCCGCGAGTGCTTTGACACTTAATACCATCACGCTCATGACATTTATGGCTGCATCTAGTGCACCAACCCCACTCTACCGCCTATATCAACAGCTCTGGCAATTTTCACCTGTCACACTGACTTTAATTTTTGCAACCTATGCTTTTACACTGCTGGGATCATTACTCATTATTGGGTCACTGTCTGATTATATTGGACGTCGTCCAGTCATCATTGCCGCTATTTCTCTGCAAATTATTTCGATGAGTTTTTTCTTATTTGCATCAGATGTTTCAATGTTATTTATTGCACGAGGCTTACAAGGTATAGCAACTGGTCTTGCAGTTTCTGCTATAGGGGCAGCAATTTTAGATTTTAGTAAATTACATGGTTCACTGATTAATAGTATCGCACCCATGATAGGCATGGCTGTTGGGATTTTTCTGACCTGTTCTATTTTACAGTTTTCTACTCAACCCTTACGGGTAGTTTTTGAGTTCTTATGCTTTCTTCTTATTTTGGAACTCATTTTAAGTTTTCTTACTCCTGAAACCGCACAAAAAAGATCCGGCGCACTTGCCTCTTTAAAACCTGCGATGGCGATTCCTCCACAAACGAAAAGCGCTTTATTGACTATTAGTCCAATTAATATTGCACTATGGATGGTTAGTGGTTTTTTCTTGTCACTCATGCCATCGTTATTGGCAAAAATTTTCCATACTTCATCTGCATGGCTAAATGGTATTACCTTTATGGCGCTCGCCCTTTCAGGTGCGGCAGGTATATTAACGCTTAGAAAGTCGACAAATTTTCGTATTTTATTAACCGGTACGCTCTCAATTGCTATTGGCGCAGCTGTTTTATTTGTCGCTATTAATCTGACTAATGCTGTAATTCTATTTTTAGGTTCTATTATTACTGGAGTTGGTTTTGGTACGGCGTTTATGGGGGCTATTCGTAGTGTAATGCCATTGGCGCTTCCTGAAGAACGTGCGGGTCTTATGGCTGCTTTTTTTGTTGAAAGTTATTTGGCTTTTAGTATTCCTGCAATTTTAGCTGGATATTTTGTAGGAAAAATTGGGCTGATGAGTACGGCAAATAGTTATATTGGTTTTATTATCTTATTGTCACTGGTTGCCCTTCTGATGATTATTAAAAATTTTAAAAATAAATAAGCCATAAAAAAATAGCCTCTAATGAGGCTATTTGAATTCTAGGTATCTGCTACATACATACGTACCATCTCGCCTTCCTCATCCTTTACCAACGTTAAAAACCGCCAACCACATTTTTCATAAAATTCGGTATGGTCCGTTATTAAATAAAGTGTTTGGATACCCTGATTACTCAAGTCTTCACGTACAAAATCTAAAATGTGTTTTGCAACGTTTTGGTTTCGATAGATCTCTTCTACAAATAAAGCACATAAGTTTGGGGTTAAATCTTTACGCTCATGGAAGTCATTATCAATGACTCCCGCTCCAGCAACTAAATGCTTATTTTCATTTAAAACAATGTACCACCGTGGAATAGCATGCTTTTGATCAATGGAAATCTGGATACTCTCAAGATAGGCTTCCACAGGGATTTGCCACTTTTCAGAGAACCACTGTGCAGCCATTTCTTTGTATTGAGGATAATCAGATAACCGTAATATTTGCATCAAATAGGCCTATTCTGTCCAACCTTTTTAAGGTTGAGTCACTGAACTACTAATGGTTTGCTGGGTTGGACTCTCATAAGTTGTTTCAGCAACTGGTGAAACACGCCAAATCGTATTACCGACATCATCTGCAACTAACACAGCTCCTGAAAAATCAATTGCCACCCCAACTGGACGCCCATACGCTTTGCCTTTATCACTTAAAAACCCCGTCAAAATATCTTGCGGTGGACCAGAAGGCTGACCACTTCTAAATGGTACAAAAATAACTTTATAACCACTATGAGGCTTACGGTTCCATGAACCATGCTGACCGATGATCGCCCCACCTCTAAATTGTGGCATCAATTCGGCTGCATAAAATGCGAGACCTAAAGAAGCAGTATGGTTACCTAATGCATAGTCAGGTTTAATTGCACGAGCCACCATTTCAGGATTTTGTGGTTTTACACGTACATCTATATGTTGACCATAGTAGCTATAAGGCCAGCCGTAAAAAGCGCCATCTTGAACTGAGGTCATATAGTCAGGTACTAGGTCACTACCAATTTCATCGCGCTCATTAACCACCGTCCAGAGTTTACCGCTTTGAGGTTGCCAAGCCATACCATTTGGATTACGCAGTCCAGTTGCAAATGGACGTGACTGACCGCTTGCAATATCAAACTCCATAATTTGTGCGCGGCCTTTTTCTTGATCTAAACCATTTTCAGCTACATTACTATTGGAGCCGACGGTAATGTAGAGCTTTGTCCCTTCACGATTGGCAATGACGTTTTTGGTCCAATGATGATTTAAAGGACCACCCGGTAAATCTAGTACTTTAGTACCACTGGCAGTAATTTTGGTTGCACCTTCTTGGTAAGGGAAACGCATAAGTGAATCTGTATTGGCAACATACAAATAGTTCCCCACCAGTGCCATACCAAATGGTGAATTTAGATTTTGAAGAAATACGGTTTTCTGGTCAGCTATTCCATCTCCATTGGTATCACGAAGTAAAGTAATACGATTAGCACTCGGATGAGATGATCCTGCTCGTCTCATCACGAAAGTCATAATTTTACCTTTAATGCCTTTGCTGTCTTCGGGTTTAGGCGGAGCATCTGTTTCAGCGACCAATACATCACCATTCGGTAATACATAGAGCCAACGTGGATGTTCAAGTCCTTTAGCAAATGCTTTTACCTTTAAGCCTTCTGCCGGAGTTGGTGCAACACCCCTAGGCCAGCCCTTCGCTGGTGCTATATTTACGGTTGGAATTAAGCTTGTTTTTGGTTCAGGTAACTTTGGTTCTGGACCGTAACTCTCGGTAATTGGATATTGAGAGGATGAAGCACATCCTGTAAGTATACATACAACGGTAGTACCTAAAGTCGGCAGTAAAAAACGTGTAAGCATCTTTTATCTCCATTTCTTATTTTTTCGCAATATGCACAGGGTAATGCTTTAGGAGAGAGACTTATAGTTTATTTATTTAACTGTGCTCGGCATTAACGGCTATATTTTTAAACTTTTAATACATAACTGGGTGTTTTCTAGACGTTTAGCTTACTTTAATGCTTAGCTATAAATTGATATCTTATATTTAGTTTAATTACCTAAAGTATTTATGTTTGCTGATAATCATTTATTAGGTAATTATCTATCCGTGCCTATTTTTTAATTAAAAATT
The DNA here is from genome assembly GCF_027854645.1 of Acinetobacter sp. AOR41_HL. Taxonomy (NCBI): domain Bacteria; kingdom Pseudomonadati; phylum Pseudomonadota; class Gammaproteobacteria; order Moraxellales; family Moraxellaceae; genus Acinetobacter; species Acinetobacter sp. AOR41_HL. Next base: position 200,603 of record NZ_JAKTHZ010000027.1, read on the forward strand.
CCTTTACCCTGACTTACTTTAATTATTTTAACTTTCACTGTAGCTCAGGTGTTCAACTAAGTTCATTTATTTCTTATGTCAAAAAATTTAGCAACATTAATTGGTTTAAGTGCCATCCTGATGTGGGCCTCTATGGTGGGTTTTGTAAAACATATTACGACCGTGATTGGACCAGATGTTGGCATTACACTGATCTATTCACTAAGTGCGTTGCTACTGCTTATTATTTTTAGAGTACCAAACTTTAAGTTAATTTCTAAAAAATATTTAATTTTAGGTGCAATTTTATTTATCGCTTATGAACTCTGCTTTTCGTTTGCACTTGCCTATTCAAAGACAGCGCAACAAGCGATTGAAGTCAGCATTGTGAACTACCTTTGGCCAAGCTTGACTGTTTTAGCTTTTGTCATTTTTAAAGAGCTAAAATTTAATATCTTTATTATTTTAGGTTTAATTATTTCAATTTTCGGCATTACTTTTATTCAGACCGGAAATGGCGATTTTAGTCTAGGTCGAGTTATAGACAATTTTTATAGTAATCCTCTAAGTTATATTTTGGCTTTTATAGGTGCAATTATTTGGGCTTTGTACTGTGTATTAACCAAGAAAATAGGTAAAGGACAAAACCCTATTTCTATTTTCTTTATTGGCGTCGCTCTAACATTGTGGTTAAAGCTATTCTTTAGTGGTCAAGCTGTTTTACCTACACTCGATTTAAATACGACTTTATCTCTCGTCTTTGCCTCTACAGCAATTGGACTAGGTTATGCCGCATGGAATATTGGCATTATTCATGGCAACACCACGATGCTAGTGGTGGCTTCTTACTTCACTCCAATCATTTCATCTTTACTGGCCATGCTGGTTTTACAAACCGAGTTATCAATCAGCTTTTGGCAAGGAACCGCTATGGTTACAGCCGGTTCACTCATCTGCTGGCTTTCAACAAATTGGACAGTAATCCGCTCTTATTTCAAAAAGAATTAAAAGCAGTGATGAGTAACAGAACTAGCATTAGTTTTTTTGCTCTAAAGCAAAATTTACAGCTTCTTTGGCATGACTAGAAGGAAATTGCTGTTTATCTTTTCTTAGCCTAGTTATTTTAATATTAAAAAATATACAGCCTCAAAATTATCTTCAAACAAGCAAACAAGAATCTGTAGTTCTCCCTTTAACGTGAAAACTAAAAACTCAAGAATTCACGCAAATTTCACGACAGCCTCTTTAATTTAATTTTATAAAGTTGGCTAGGATTTAAATATGAAAATTATAACCACTGCCCTAGGGCTGATTACCTTAGTAGGTCTAACAGCATGCAAAAGCGTGCCTAGTTACTCAGGTGATTATGGTAAAGCCGAACGACAAATTACTGGCGTCATATTAAATGATGAGCAAGCACTAGAGATTGGTCACCGTTTTGTTGCTGCGTTTAACACTTTAGGCACACCTTCTTTTGTAAGTAATGCGAGTCAACTTTATGCGGATCAGCTTTATATCAACGATACACTTTCCCAGTTCTCGCAAAAAAAAGATCTAATTAAACACTTTGAGGGTATGAACGCACGAGTAAGTAACGTCACTTTAAAACTGATTAGCGCAACTCACCATCAAGATACAGCCTATATTCATTGGTATATGGCTTATGACTTTAAAATGCTAGGCCGTACAAAAACCATGGCTTCTTATGGCATTAGTCAAATCAAAATTAATGAACAACAACAAATTATTTTCCAACAAGACTTCTGGGACCCTGCGAATGGTCTCTACCGTTCTTTACCTATATTTGGAGGAGTTTATAAATGGATATTGCCATTCAAAAAAGTCGAATCTTAATACTACTGGGTATTTTAATTGCGTCTCATGCAAATGCTGCTGAACTGAAAAAATGCAGTTCAGCTCCTTTAATGGTAACGAGTCAAAAAGTCGGAAATGTTAGCTACTTTGCTGAGGATTGCCTAAAAAGTTGGCAGAACCAAAGCATAAAAATGGACTTTAGTTATAACCGAGATATTCCTGAGTGGGCATTTAAGCGAGCAGCAACTCACTATTTAAAGAAGAATATTAGTGGATTTGATGCGAAATCTCCGCTTAATCATATTAATGAGCTTTATAGACCAATCAAGAGCGGAGATTTATATAGTCTTTCTTATCATCATGAAAATCAAAAACTAGAGCTAAAATTAAACCAGAAGCTGCTCGGTTCTATAATTAATCCGAATGCAAATCAATATTTTAAAATCTGGTTTGGTACTGAACCATTTAATGCTAAATTAAAACAACAACTATTAAATTAATGGCTTAATAAAATCTCATGGGTAATCATTTTATCCTCATGGTTGAGGACCATTTTGAACTGGCGGCGACCGTGTGTGAATTTCTTGAAGTACATGGTTACGTCATCGATCATGCGCGTAATTTAGATGCAGCTCGTTCTTTTCTTAAGTCACAGCATTATCATCTTTTGTTGCTCGATATCAACTTACCCGATGGCTCAGGTTATGACTTGTGTAACTGGTTACGGACCGAACAAGGCATTGATATGCCAATTCTTATGCTCACTGCTAGAGATACTTTAGATGACAAACTTAAAGGATTTACTGCTGGCACGGATGATTATTTAGTTAAGCCATTTGATTTTAATGAGTTGGTCATGCGTATTCGAGCACTGATCAAAAGAGCTGCAGGTGAAGTCGCAAATCATAAAATTCAAATTCATGATTTAATTCTCGACAGCGCAACTCAAACTGTTATTCGTGCCGGAAACAATATCGAATTACCCCCTATTCAATTTAAATTATTAAAAATTTTGATGCGTCAGTCTCCTAAAGTAGTAACTAAACAGGAACTTATGATGGAGCTATGGGGTGATGAAGAACCTGAAAGTGATGCTTTGCGCAGCCACATCTATAACTTAAGGAAAATGATAGATAAACCTTTTGACCCTAAACTATTACATACAGTAGCAGGCGTAGGTTTAAAAATTGCTTTAGACGATACTGCCGATTAATTTAAATAGACGACTACTATTAAACCTGTGGTCATCTCTAAATCCAGCTCAGGATGAGTCGTTAAGTAATATTGCCGATCAAACAACTCAACTCGCCAACCTAATTGTTTGCAAAGCTTTTGGACCAATTGTAACCCGATGCCGTGTCCTTTGGCTTTTAAAGAAAGTTGCGAGTCGCTGAGTTCCTGAACTTTCATATCATTAGGTAAAGAAATTCCGATACCATTATCGGCAATAATTAAGCTATTTTTTTGTTGGATAATATCGATTTGTGAACCTTGGGAATAATTCAGAGCATTACGCAAAATATTGCCTAGAACCATTTTAGTCATAGAGGGATATAACCAGCGTGGTTGTTCGGCTGAGTCTGGGTGAATATGAATATGTATACCTTTACTCACACTTACCCCTTCTAAACTTTCGACTAAATCCCTCACAATTTCAGATAATAAATTCTTTTCAGACGGTAAATTTTTTACCGTATTACGGGCAATTGCGAGCAAGGTGTCGACAAGCAATTGCATGTCTTCAATTGTATTGTGAAGACGAGTTAAAGATTTGTCTTCTCCATATTTAGTCTGACAAAGTTGTACATTGCCTTTTAAAATCGTGAGCGGCGTACGTAACTCATGGCTGACATCGCCGGTAAATTCTCGTTCACGTCGAATAAATTCACTTAAAACCTGATGATATTTTTCCAAGGCTTGTTTGAGATATTCCGCCTCCATATTGCCATTGGTATTGATATCTTTAAAAGGTGAAGCTTGTGTATCTTGGTGTGCCCAATCAATATTTTCTAATGCATTTGCCAAACGGGTAATAGGGGAAAAATAGCGTCTTGCTCTTCGATTTGACCACCACAAAAAACTATATAAAACAGACAAACTAAACATAAGTGGTGCGAGACCAAAAAGCCAAACCAGCTTATTGACATTACTTTCGCCAAATACCAACAGTACATGCTGACCATTACGTTCACCATATACCGTCATACGTTCTTTGCCATCAACAAATATCCGATGTACCCCACTTTCTAGATGCATATCTTTAAAAGGTTGTGGGGCTACTTGAGTATTCCACCGATATCCATATAAATTTTTAGTATCTGGCAGGTCTGCATTTGGGTTACGTTCTATACGCAACCAGTAATGTTCCATTTCTTGTTCTAAAGCGGTTTTAAGTAACGAGCCTTTAATCACCCAAGCACTACAAGCCAACCCGACCACAATTGATAAGGCAATTAGACCAATCTGCAACCAATAATATCGATTGAACATTTGGGCTAATGGATGAGCTTTGCCATCGTTTCGAGTTCTTATCATATTTTATCGCCGAGATAGGCTATCGAAATTACAATGATCTCTTTTTAAATAAAAAGTGACCAATGACCCACTCTTGTCCTTGTTCAAAACCAAAAAGTTCAGCACAAGCCATGAAGAAAATACGCCAGCGTTGCCACCAAATATTGGCATCTTTCCCATAGATCTTTTTAAACAGTGGCTTGAGCTCTTCCTCTTGATTATCCATATTATTAAGCCAAGCATTTGCCGTTCTCATATAGTGCTCACCCGACCATTGCCAATGTTGAGCCAACTCTAAATGCTCTTGAAAATGCAAAAAAGTTGAAGTCGAAGGCATTAAACCGCCAGTAAAGAAATACTTAGACATCCAATCATAGTCTGATTTTACTTCAAAAGGATAATGCAAAAAGCGATGACAGAAAATATGACACCAGAGTAATCCTTCCGGCTTTAACCATTGCTGAATTTTTTCAAAAAGTCGCTGATAGTTTCGAACGTGTTCAAACATTTCGACCGATACAACTCGATCAAATCGGGCTTGGTCTAATTCGAGAACATTCACATCACAGGTCAGTACTTCAATATTGCTTAAACCTCTTAACTTTGCTTGCCCGAGAATATGCTTTTTCTGGGTTGCAGAATTTGAAACAGCCGTAATCTGTGATCGTGGATAGTTTTCTGCCATCCACAAAGTTAAAGAACCCCAACCGCAACCTAACTCTAAAATGTGTTGACCATTTTTAAGTTGTGCTCTTTCACAATAAAGCTGAAGTGCAAGCTCTTCTGCCTGATCTAAAGTTGTTGTTTTGGTGGGAAAGTAACATGCACTATATTTAAGTCTTTTTCCAAGCACCGCCTGAAAAAACTCGGTTGGTAACTCATAGTGCTGCTCGTTTGCCTTATCTGTTTCAACGGCGATTTCGCTCTTTTTCAGCATATTAAGCACATCCATATAGCGCTGTGCCCCTTGTTCAGGGTCATAGCGGCCTTCCTGAATTAAACGCTTTTTGCTTAAAGCTCGAATTGCAGCCCGAATTGCATGGTCTGGAATCACACCACTTTCAACAATTTTCAAAGACTGATGAACGATAAAATCCATATGCGCACCTATTTTTTTGGTTTCCGCGGTATAAACATTGACGTTTTTTGTTGATAATCAAGATAATTTTGACCGCGACTTTTAATTGCCTGTTTTTCACTAAATGGAATACCCGTGACGTAATATAAAAATAGCCACATGAGTACCGGATAAATCCACAATAAATATTGGCCTGCTGCTAAACCAATAATTGGATAGGCAAACCAGTGTAACCATTCAAAAAAATAATTGGGATGACGGGAATAGCGCCATAAACCTTGGTCCATGGTTTTACCCTGATGTTCTGAGTTTAATTTGAATCGGTATAGCTGCTGATCAGCGAGCTGCTCTCCGATAAAGGCGGTTCCCATAACTACAGCAGCAATAATTAGGGTAATTTTATATCCGCTGTCCCATGCAGGTGCCTCTACATTGAGTAACAACCACATCGGCAAAAAGAATAAAAGCACTAAAAAGGTTTGAAAGATAAAAAATAAGAAAAAACCTAAATGCTGAAACTTACCCATTGCCTGTCGCATACTGGCGTAACGACCATCTTCATTCTGTTCAGATTGATAACGTCTTAACAAGTGCCAAAATAATCTTAAAAACCATAATCCACTGAAAAGACCAATAAACAGTCGTACTTCGACAGGAGCAACCGAAATGAGTAAAGAAGAAACAATAATGTTCACTGCCAGACAGAAACTCCATGCGGCATCTACAATTCCGGCACGACCATTTAGAGTTGCAAGTAGCCAACTGAGCAACATGATCAGTAAATCCAGAATTAATAAATTCCATAACATGCGCATTCTCCTTGCTTGATGTGTTTGAGTTAGTAACTGCTACTTTCAAACAACAAGTGAACGTTGCTTATCACACCTTCTTTAAAGCCACCCTCGCAATAACATAAATAAAAATCCCACATACGTATGAAGTTTTCATCGAAACCTAAAGCCAAAACCTGCTCTCGGGCTGCTAAAAATCGCGCTCGCCAGTGATGAATGGTTTGCGCATAACTTAGACCAATGTCATTTAAAGACTTTAACCTTAAACCACTTTCAGACGCGGTTTGAGTCAATACAGTTATGCTAGGAATAAAGCTACCAGGGAAAATATAGCGTTTAATATAATCAACAGTGTTGAGTGCTTTCTTATAGCGGAAATCTTCAATGGTGATGGCTTGAATAAACGCTAAACCTTTTGGTTTTAATAGTGCTTTGCACTGGTCAAAATATGTCGATAAATACTGTGCACCAACTGCCTCAACCATTTCAATTGACACCAACTTGTCAAACTTACCTTCAAGCAGACGGTAGTCTTTGAGTTGTACATCAATTCGGTGAGATAGTCCTGCTTCATTTACGCGAGTAATGGCTTCATCATATTGAGCCTGTGAAATGGTAATGGTGGTCACTCTACAGCCATAGTGTTGAGCTGCATAAATTGCAAAACCACCCCACCCACTTCCAATTTCAACCAAATGATCCATTGGTTTTAAATCGAGCTTTTTACAGATAATCTCTTTTTTTAAATCGGATGCTTCTTCGAGAGTCATGGTTTCATTTTCAAAGACTGCACTCGAATACATTAAAGTCGGATCTAAAAACAATTTAAAAAAGTCATTGCTTAAGTCGTAGTGCTCAGCAATATTTTTACGGCTACCACTTATGGAATTCTTCCGGTTTTGATACCACGCCTTAAGAAAAAACTGACTGGCTTGGGCAACAACATTCTGGTTGATTTGGTCTAATACATCTCGATTACGCGCTAATATCTGAATCAACTCGACAAGTTGCTCACTGCTCCAATCACCACGGATATACCCTTCTGCTGCTCCTAAAACACCATTTTTTAAAATGAGATCCATCAGTAGAGGATTATGAACTTCAATTACAGCGTGAAGATCTGAAACTTCACCGACCGTCCCATTCCACGCGCCCTGAAAAGTAATCTGTCCATGACGTAATTTAAGAAGACTCTTGAGCAGTAATGGTAGCGAGTCATCTTCACCATAAAGAAATGTTTTTATCATGTCTTATCTACCTTGATCTTTTTAGGATGACGATAAAATGGAACTTTTTTTCGCCACAACTTAAATGCCTCTAAATATATGGAAAACAGCATTTTAAAAGGCGCTAGGCTGTTGATAAGAGCATATCGATATTGCTGTGAAGGAAATGTGATGGGCACAAGTTCAAAGCGCATAGTGGCATCAAAGACTTGTTTTTTCTCTTCAAAGAGCTGCATATGAATAACATTTTGTAAGTCTGAAAAACTAAACCGCCAACGGTAAGTCAACTGCATGGGCATGAACGGCGAAACATGAAATGATTTTTCAAAGTTAAAATCGAAACTCTGATAATCACCCACCTGACCTTGTTGTTTTATACAGTCGTGTGTATAGACTTTTCGCTCATTCCACGGGGTATTGGTAATTTCGCTAAGAATAAATAGTGGTTGGCCTGTTTGGCTTAAAACAAAATAAAATACGACTGAATTAAACCGAAAACCCAAACAACGAGGCAAAGCCAATACTCTGATTTGCCAATCTGAACCCATATATAAGTTGTTATTTTGCAGTAGCGCTTTTCCTACCCGATCCTTTACCGAACCGCTATACATATTTAAAAAATCACTTTCGGATAGTTTTAATACATTCCAATGATCAGTCGACCAAAATAAACAATCTTGTGTAATTTCATTTAATTGATCTGGGTCAAACCATAAATAATTTAAGGTCGATGTAAATTGATGAGTTTTGGGACTATAACGTCTGTGACGAATAAGTGCGGGAGCGATAGCCAGTTTATTTAATAACATTTGATAAGCTCCCGTTTTATTTTTTATAACGCTAAGAGTTGCTCTACAACACGTGCTGCACTGCGGGCGCCATCTTCATGAAAGCCCCATCCCCAATATGCTCCACAAAATGAAGTACGATTTTGCCCACTAATTTCTTGCCAACGAGATTGAGCTTGAATCGCTTTTGCATCAAATACCGGATGTCGATAATGACGTTCAACCAAAATATCTTCGGCTTTAATTTGCACATTGGGATTTAAAGTACAGAAAATCTGAGTTTTGCAGGGTAAGTTTTGTAAATTGTTCATCCAATAAGTAAAACCATAATGTATGGCAGACTCACTGTTTTGAACTTGCGATGTAGGAGTTACATGTACATGCCAGCTTGCCCACTGCAAACGGCTTTTAGGCATAATTGAAAGATCACGGTGTACCACCATATGATTATCTTGATAACCAAACTGACTTAATATCTCTTGTTCAAGCGATGAAGCATCTTTTATTAAACCTAGACTATCATCAGCATGACTAGCAAAAATCACCCAGTCATATTGTGCTTGCCCTTCTGAAGTTTCGATCCACACGATTTCAGGGGAACGGCTCACACTTTTTACTTCTGCAAACTTCCATTCAAGTGATGGGCAACTCTTTTGAATAGCACGAATATAACTTGCCGAACCGTGTTTAACCGTTTGCCATTGTGGCCGCTCTTTTAGCTGCAACATACGATGATGCTGAAAAAAACTTACCACAAATCGATATGGAATTTGGCCTACCTGCTCAACAGGTGCCGACCATAATGCACCGCACATCGGATAAAGATGCTCATAGCGGAACTCGGCACTATATTTATGTTGATCTAAATAGTCTTCAATCGCTAAATTAGGATCTAGATCTGTCACGTCTATATCTTTATTATCATCGTAAAAACGCAGCAAGTCTGAGAGCATCTGTAGAAATTTACGATTTAAAAAGTTTTGCGGACGAGCAAAGAGCGACCATTTTTTTGAAGGATTATATTGAAGTCCACTGACCAGATTATTCACCGAAAAGCTCATATCACTATATTGGGTTTCAACTCCCAAATTTTTAAGCATGTCAGTAAATAACGGGTAGTTATAGTCATTAAACACAATAAAACCGCTATCTACCGCAACCTTAGCGCCGTCTATATAAAGCTCATGCGTATCTGTATGACCGCCAAAATAGTTATTTTTTTCATATATCGTAACCTGATGTTGTTTTGACAATTTCCAAGCCGCATAAAGCCCCGATATACCTGAACCAATAATGGCAATTTTCATAACACCTCCCCATTTTCAATTTTTTCTATCGGCAGATTTTTAATTTTTTTATATTGATAAACCTTCTCTGGTACTGGCTTTAATCTCCATACCAAACCAAATAAAGACATGACTTTTAATACATAAAAGGTAATATCGATCTGCCACCAATAAAAACCTTGTCGCACACTACCCGCGTAAAAGTGATGGTTGTTGTGCCATCCTTCACCTAAGGTAATTAAAGAGAGGAAAAAGTTATTACGGCTATCGTCAGCCGTATTAAACTCTCGTGAACCATAACGATGCGCAAGTGAATTAATACATAAAGTCGCATGTGTTAACAGCACAGTAGAAATCACAAAACCCCATACCAAAAGCTGTAAGCCATTGGTACCTAACTCAGGAAAACGCTGCGCCAGCCATGAACCTAAACCGTAAATTGCCAAAGCCGTCAAAATCACAACAGGTAAGCTAAATCGGTCAAGCCAAATCAGTTCCGGATACTTCAACCAGTCTTTAATGACTTTTTTTCGAGTGGCAAAATTCTGTTCGTTTAAAAACCAGCCTACATGCGAATACCAAAAACCTGCTTTCGCTGAATGCGGATCTTGTTCGGTGTCAGTAAAATGATGGTGATAACGGTGGTGTGCTGCCCACCATAATGGTCCGCGCTGTGCACTCATGGTTCCAATCAAGATAAAAATAAATTGGACAATACGGGAGGTTTGAAAAGTTTTATGGGAAAGATAACGGTGAAAAAAAGCGGTAATTGCAAACATGCGTATTAGGTAAAAGCCAAGCATGAAGATCACAGCGAACCAAGACACCCCTACCCAAAAAGCAGCTAAACAAGCGATGTGTAATACAATAAAAGGTATGATTCTTAACCATTGAATTTTCTTTTCAATGACATATTCGCTAGAAGCATCCATTTGCGCATTTTCTGAATCTGACCAGCTATCGATCCAGCGTAGAAAAAATTTAGACATTGATTCTTCCTGATCTAAAGCATTTCTTTTGGTTCTAATTTAGAAAATGCGCAATGAATTTTATGTGAAGTTCACAGATTTATGAGCCAAATTTAAAAGCCAACATAATCAGCGATTTCAATAATTTGTTTGTGTTGTTTTAATGAGTTTGGAAACATCATAGCCATAATGTTTTGCCGTTTGCAAATAAGAGTTATATGTTGCTTGATCAATTTGAGGGCTACGAGAAAGAATCCACAAATATTCTGTACTTGGCCCACCCACCAAAGCGACTTGATAATCTGGGTCAACTCTGAGCACCCAATAGTCACCTTTAGTAAAAGGAATCCATCTTAAACCGGAAGGTAAGAAGCTTACCTCTAGTTTACTATTACCTTCATTTTGCGGATAAGCCACACCTTCGGATGAAATCACTTCGCCTTTTTTATTCGTACAACTATTTAAAACACCCACGGTTTTATCTGCGTTAATCGAATAGGTTGCTGTTGTATTGGCTATACAATTACGCTGAAAAAACATAGGTAAATGCGCAATCTCATACCACTTACCTACATATTTATTAATATCGATAGCGTCAACAGCTACGGGTTTAGTGGTAGTTTCTGCATAGGTACTTAAAGGGGCCAATAAACTAACCGCGGCCAGACTGCTACTCATCACAATTGATTTAAATAATAATTTCATCATGATCCTCCTATATTTATTTCATATGTTTAAACATACTTCAGAGGGTTGTGAACAAAGTGTGAAATTTAAAATTAAGCAACATTTATAGGTAGTTAATTGTATTTCTATGGAGTATCTGCAATTGGAAAATCAAGCTCAAAACATACTCCTACAGCCGTGTTATAAGCACGGTATGAACCATGATGTAAATCCATAATAGAAGCCACAATAGATAGACCTAAGCCTCCTGTTTGACTCTCATCAGTTCGGCTTGAATGACATTGGTAGAATCTTTCAAAAAGATGTTCAAGTTGATATTCAGCAATTGAAATACCACTGGTTATCACACTTAGGCTCACCATATTCTTGTGATCAAGTGTCTTATATTTACTTGTAACCAAGATAGTTCTGTTATAGCCCCCATGAACCAGCGCATTTAAAACAAGGTTGTAAACCGCTCGTTGAAATAACTCTGGATCTGCAAATAACATTGGAACTTCTAGATTAAAACTAATGTGGCAGTCTTGTTCCTCAAATTGATATTCAAAAATCTGGCATAGCCCATCTAAAACGTCCTGAATATTGATTTGCTGTTTGTTAACAAGCACCATTTTTTGATCGGCTCTTGCCAAGAACAACATGCTATCAATCATGCGTTTTAATCTGTGATAATCCTCTAAATGAGACACCAACAAATCTTGATATTGCTCTACTGAACGCTCATCTGTTAAAGCAATCTCGGTTTGTCCTATCAAGTTATTTAACGGCGTACGGAACTCATGTGCGATATCTTCAGAAAAACGATTGAGCTGCGTATAGCCCTTTTCAATACGTTCAAGCATATGGTTTATATCTTTAGAAAGCAGCTCAACTTCTAAAGGTGTATTTGATAGGTCTAAGCGTTTTTGTAGCTGATTTACGTTAATTGAGTGAGTTTGCTTGCGAAGCCGTTGTAGCGAACGCAACCCTAAATGGCATATCAAAATACAAAGAGCAAAAATTGCAAGAATTCCTCCTACCACATACATCAAAAGATTCTTTTGAAATGGTAAAAGAATATTGATGCGCTCAGACCACTGTTTACCCGCAATAAGCAGATAAGGTTCCTGATTAATAGTGATGGTTTTCCATGCAATTCGCGTTGGATATGAGTTGTTAGCCAAGTCCTGAAATTGAAGATTTGTTCGCTCTGCAAGCTGAGGTAGCTGAATATGGAGTGGATTGATATTAATTAAAGCTTTGTCTTTATGAATGAGTAAAAATAAGTTGTCTTGGTTGCCAAGCATGTTTTGATACAGCTTAGGACGCGCAATAATTTGCTCAACATTTTCACTGTCTTGTAGCAAAATTTCCAAACGATTAATTCGGTCGACTAAAGCTTTATCTTGCTGCTTTAATAAAATTTGGTTAATGCCTAAATAGGTCATAAAGCCGACTGAACATAAAATGAGAGCCGAACAAAGCGTGACCAGTATGGTAATACGGACTTCAAGCGAACGCAGAAATTTAAAGTTCATAAGCTAACCGAAATTTTATAGCCCAAGCCACGGATGGTATGGATAAGTTTTGGTTCATATCCTTCATCAATTTTGCTTCTTAAACGGCGTACTGCGACGTCAATAAAGTTAGTATCAGTGTCAAAGTTAATATTCCAAACCTCAGAACCGATTTGTCTACGCGTCACGATTTGTTCTTTATTGACCAATAAATAACGTAATAAGTTAAATTCGGTTTTACTCAGTTCGATTAAGTTGCCATTACGCCATACTTTATGCCCCACCAAATCCATTTTTAAATCGCTAATAGACAACTCATTTTCTTGCAAATACTGCTGTCGTCTTAACAAACTTTTAATGCGTGCCAAGAGTTCAATATAGGAAAAGGGTTTAGCCAAGTAGTCATCTGCACCTAACTCTAACCCTTTCACTCTATCCATGACCTGATCTTTTGCCGTTAAGAAAATCACCGGAATTTTTGAGAACTGGCGTAGTACTTGTAATACGCTCCAACCCTCTATGTCTGGCAACATCACATCAAGAATAAGCAAGTCATATTGATCTCTTTTTAGCATTTCCAAACCTTGAAGCCCTAAATGTACGCACTCGGCTTGGTATCCGGATTCTTTTAACCCTTTGACCAAATAAGTGGCGATTTTGATCTCGTCTTCAATAATAAGAATACGCATTTTGTAGAGACTCATTAGAAAAATGACAACTTTGTAATGTGATTGTCATGCTTGAAATTAGGCAATTTGTTTAAGATTTTCAAAGCGACATAGAGGCAATCATTATGAACAAAATAAACTGGCTGCTACTCACAACAGTGCTATTTGCAAATAGTACTTTTGCACAGCCTCCTGCTTTGAATCAAGTTTATTCCTTAGATCTTAAAACCGCCCATCTGCTAGCTGACAGTGCTAAACAGGCATGTAAACAACTAAATCAAAATATTGCGGTCGTTGTGGTAGATCGTGGCGGTAATACTTTAACTGCCGAGCGGCATGAGTTGGTAGGCCCGCATAATTTAATGGCTGCCGAGAAAAAAGCATATACCGCGTTATCGACCAAAACATCGACCTTAGTTTTAAGCCAAAACAGTAACCAAAACCCCGATGCAAAAAATTTAACCACCGTAGCAAATTTACTTTTGTTAGGCGGTGGCGTACCTGTCCGTTTTGAGAACCAAGTGATCGGCGCAATTGGGGTTGCGGGTGCTGGCGGCGCGCAAAATGACAATCAATGTGCAAGCAAAGCCATTGAAACCGTTTTTAACTCATAAGGAGCTACACCATGACTAAATCATTTATTGCTTTATCTTCTTTATTTATAGCCTCAGCTACATTTGCACAAACCAATCCGCTTAGCGTGCATGTATTAAACCTAGAGACAGGTTTACCCTCTTCTCAGGTTGAAGTAGTTTTGGAGAAAAACACCAATAACCAGTGGGTGAAACTCAACCAACAAGTGACAGACTCAAATGGTCGTATTACTGCGCTCTATCCGGAAAATAAAAAACTAGAACAAGGTGTTTATAAAGTTACGTTTAAAACTGAAGAATGGTTTAAAAAGAACAAACAGCAAACGTTCTTTAGCGAAGTACCCGTGATTTTTAAAGTGGACGGCAGTGTAAATCACTACCATATTCCGTTACTGCTCAGCCCTTACGGTTACTCAACCTATAGAGGCAACTAAAATAAAAAAACCTTTATCTGTTTTTAGGCAGATAAAGGTTTTTTTAAAACAACTTGCTACGAACAAATACCATTGTTGACGACTACTTTTTTATTTGAATCTAGCGCCAAGATGGAAGAAGAAACCGTATTAATAATTTGGCTCATTGCCTCACTTGAAGCACTAACAATTGCTTCAAGTTTTTTAGCTTTTTGATCAATCGGCTGCTTAAAAGCAATTCGACAATTGAGCTGCGAACCCGCATTCGTGATGACTTTTGGATTAGATGATTCTAATTGAGTAGGCGGTATTTGACGCTTCACCACCCAAGACACTGCAACATTGATATTGCTGTTATCTACAATATCGAAATGAGAAAAGTCTGTAGAAACTCGGTATAAAGGCTGATTATTTCCAGCAAGCCCACTGCTATAGCTATCAATAGCGCCTAACTTTTGCTGTAAACCCGCCGACAAGGTATCACGTAATTGCGTACTCATAGTCGAAGTCCAACGCTCATTATCCAATACTGTTGACTTGCCATTACTGTCCTGTAGCACCAAAGGCGCACGATCTAAACGGTCTGGAAGTCCAACTGGTAGAACTTCAATAACTCGAATACTTGAGTTGACTGCCGGAGTTACTTTAGGACTAATCGTATAGTAGTTTGGCGTTGGCGAACTAGAACAGGCTGTCATAGCAACCGCTGTTAAAAGTACCCCACTCCCAAGCAGCCATTTGGCTACTTGAGAGTGTTGAAATGATTGGTTCTTTTTATTTTTCATCGTTGGCCTCTGGTCTCTTACCACGAATAATAGATTCAGGATGTTGCTCAATATAATCTGACATGAGCTGTAAAGAAGCAGCCGCACGAGTCATCTGTTGCAGTGCTTTACGTACGTCTTGTTGTAACGGCGCATCACTCGACAAGATAGACTCGGACGATCTTACAGTTTTACGAACATCGTCTAAGGTTGCCTGTAAACCAGGTGCGACTTTACCGTCTAACTGTTTAACCAGCTTGTCAGTTGACTCAATAGCTGTATTCATGTTTTTAAGCGTTTTACGAACATCCTGCCCAATTTCTACTAACGGGAATTTGGTTAACTTGTCAGCAATTTGAGAAACCTGCGCCTGCAAACCACTTAGCTCTGTTGCAGTGGTTGGAATCACTACACGACCATCATTTAGTGTTTGTAAAGTTGCCGGTTTAGCTTTAGGGAACTTGTCTAACGCAATATAGTTTTGGCCTGTTAAGAGGTTGCCCGTTCTCATTTGTGCACGCCATCCATGCTCAACAAAATCTTTGAAAATTTCACTGTTTGGATTGAGTGCCAAGCCATTTTCAACGCGTGACGGATAAATTACCGCCTCAACACGCATACGAATCTGTTTATAGTTGTTATAAAACTCTGCATTAATTGATTTAACACTACCAATTTCAATACCCATGAAGTCGATTGGTGCACCAACTGCTAACCCGCGTAATGAATGATCGAAGTACATAATCACACCACGTGGTTGTCCATCTGGTTCTTTTAATGCCTCAGCTTTTGAGTCCCAAAGATTAAAGTGACTCTTATTGGCTGCTACAGTTGCATTTGAGTTTTCAGGGAAACCAAACGCAATACCCCCAGCGACAATACTTGCAAGCGACTGAGTATCTAAATTAAAGCCTGAAGCATTTAAGGTGACGTCTATACCACTTGCCTGCCAAAAACGAGCGTCTGTTGTTACAAACTTATCATACGGCGCACGAATAAAAGTCTGAAGCTCTACGCTTTTACCGTCATCTGCTAAGTTATAGGCGGTAATTTGTCCTACGTTAATTCGACGATAATAAATCGGTGAACCGATATCTAAAGACCCTAAATCATCAGCTTTTAGGAAAAATACTTTGCCCGGTACATCTGAGGTAATAACGGGTGGTATTTCTAACCCCGTAAATTCAAGTTTTTTCTCGGGTGATTTCCCGCCATCCACTTCAATATATGAACCCGACAATAAAGTATCTATGCCTGAAACTCCACTCGTCCCAATGCGTGGTCGCACCACCCAAAACCGTGAATCTTGGGCAGCAAAGTTGCTTGCATCCTTACGTAAATCAATACGTGCAATAACGCGCGAACGATCTTCTGCAAGAGCAATCTGCCGTACCACCCCAATATCAACTTGCTTATAGCGAACTGTTGTTTTACCTGCGACTAAACCCTCGGCTGTACGAAAAGACACTTCAATCGTTGGCCCATTCGACAGTAACGCTTTCACCGCGAGTGAAAGTGCAATTAAAAGTGCAACCAGTGGGACAATCCAGATGAGTAAAGGTTTCCACCGATTTTTCTTTTCTTGAGGTTCTGGTAAATCATTCATGTTTTCCAGTTCAACATCTGTCTCATGATGATCTGAGGTACCGCTGGTTGTTTTGTTTTCAGACATACTCATTTTTCTTTTATTGACTGGGATTAATGGAATCATTATTCAAGGACGAGTGCTCTGCCTGAATAATTGTGTTTTTTTCCGAGGAAAACTGATTGGGTTTATTTGTATTTTGAGATGCATAAAAATTATCCCAAATAATACGTGGGTCAAAACTTAAAGATGCAAACATGGTCAAAACCACAACTGCACCAAAAGCGATAGAACCTGGCCCTGCTAAAATAGTGGCAAGCGATTGAATTTGAATGAGAGCAGTCAATAAAGCGACCACAAACACGTCAATCATAGACCAACGCCCGACAAATTCTACAATTCGATAAAGTTTAATACATTGCTCAGGCGCAAATTTCCAAGCTGCCGATGACTGTATATATACAACCAATAACAGGAAATACAAAATAAATAGCTTAAGCATCGGAATAAAAATACTGGCCATAAAAATGACCACCGATACCAAATAGTCTCCATTTTGCCAAAAATAAATCACGCCACTCATAATGGTATCTTGCTGACTTCCTAAAAGAGAGTCAGTCACCGTCATGGGCAGCACATTTGCCGGTATATAAAGAATAGTTGCAGCAACAACTAAAGCAAAGGTACGGTTTAAACTTCCCGGTTTACGTTGGTGCAGCACACTGTGACATCTCACACAGCGTAAAACTTGATGTTTTTTACCAGCGACCGTTTTATCTACTTTTGATGAGTTTAATAACCCGCAGCAGTGACACAATATAAGTGAAAGATCTTTGGCTCTTGGATATTGCTTTAGAACCGTATCGGTATTTTCGGTTTTCACTGTAGTCACATTTTTTATTGTTTTCATAATTGTGACCTATCAATTTCGTTCCATATGTCACTAACTTTTATGGATGTAATATAAACCATTAATAGGCTTAAGACCGCAAATGCCCACAAGGCAATTTCGGGAATAACCAGTACCATACCCATTAACTTTACGAGAGTGACCAAAATTCCAATTAGGAACACCTCAACCATTCCCCACACTCTCATAAAATAAAGAGTACGTAAGGCACCGACTAAAAACTTGGGGCGTCTTTTAAATACACTCACCGTACCAAGGACATAAGCCATTAATAACAAATATGAAAGCGGCACTATAAATGTAGTGATTAAAATGAGGACACCGACGAAGGCCCGATCATAATGAAACATCACCCATACGGCACCAAGTAAAGTGGTTTCCGATATGTTGCCTTGCAACTCAATTTTTACAATCGGAAAGCTATTGGCAATCACAAATACAATTAAGGCCGTTAAAATTAAAGCTAACAACGTGGTAAACGGTTTGGTATGCCGATATAGTTCCGCACCACAGCAGACACAATAAGCTCTTTTTCCGTAAGCAAGCGGGACTCTACGATAGACGGTATCGCACTCCTCACAACCTGCTAATTCTTTAAGCTTCATAGTTATACTCTAAGGTTTATCGTTTTACTGTGCTATAACGCTTGCCGAAAATAATACTTATGAGCAATGTGCCAAACTAATCTCATTTCTTCAAGAAAAAATTAGTGACCATATGGATGAATTATTTTATTAAATAAAACAAAAAGAACTAAAAAGCTCCTTTTCTTCAAGGAGCTTTTAAGGTACTAAATCTAAAAGAATATTCAGCTTAAATAAATTTACGCTCTCTTCAACGCAAAAACATTCCAGTGCAATTTTACGCCCAGCACCCCTAGTAGGATTAAACCTGCACCTACAACTTGAGTACTCGTCAGCACATGATCAAAGAAGAAATAATCAATGACTATAGTCGATATAGGATAAATAAAAGATAAGATCGCAATGTTATTTAAAGGTATTTTCTTAATTGCCGAGTACATTAAATAGTAAAGAAATGCAGTATGTAAAACCCCAAGCCCGAGTACAAAGAACCATTGATGACCTATCGGTGGGTTTGCAAAAACCGAAATAAACGGAGTCATAACAATGGCCCCACTTAAGGTTTGTATAAGCACAATTAATAACGGCGGTGTATTGGTTAGTTTTTTAGTCATTAGAACAGATATTGAATACAGTGTAGTAGCAACTAAAACCAGCCCTAAGCCAATTAACTCATTCGTATTCACCGAGGCACTGCCCAAACCTATAATCACAATTAAGCCTACAAAAGCGACTATGGTCCATAACACATCATTTTTATTTAGCTTTTCATGAAAAACTAAAGCTCCTAAAAATAAAATGACAAACGGGTTTACGTGATAAACAATCGTTGCTAAAGAAATAGAGGTTTTGGGAAAAGCGGCAAACAGTAGAACCCAGTTAAAAATAATCAGTAGGCCTGAACTCACCATTAAAAATAATTCTTTTTTGCCAAAGTATACTTTTTTAAAATAACCATAGAATAAACAGATGGGTATTAGGCATAGTGCTGAAATAAGGCAGCGAAAAAATACAATATTAATGGGTGATTGACCTGATTTAATTACAAATAGACCAATACTCCCTGAAAGTAGCATGGCTACTACCATTTCAAGTGTGCCCACTTTCCTTTTTAACTCATGATCATTCACACATTTCTCCAATAAATTTATATCTTTAATTATTTGGCTAATTTATATTTACCTAATCAATTAGAATTTTTTAAGATAAACCGTTTAAACTTAGTAGGGTTTGTTGACATTTACTGTTCATAATTAACCCTATAAAGGTAGCCATAAAAATATACAGGCTAAAGCAACAGAACTTTGATAATTTCTTTTGAGCTTGTCATATCGAGTAGCTATTCCTCTAAATTGCTTTAATCTACAAAACATATTTTCAACTAAATGCCTGATTTTATATAAATACCAGTCCATATGGTCATTGTTCGATTGGCTATTTGTTTTCTTTGGTATATTCGCTTTAGTCCCTGTTTTCCTGATCTGTTCACGCAGTGGTTCTGAATCATAGCCTTTATCTGCACATACCACTTTTGTCTCTTTTAAATCTAATGTTGATATTAAATCAGGTGCAACTTTAACATCATGTGTGGTTCCATCGGTAATCATGAAATCAATAGGATTGCCATGTGCATCAACAATCAAATGTATTTTTGAGGAGTTTCCTCCTACACTTTTAGAAATAGATTGATTCGCTATGCCGGCAGAATGTTGATGAGCACGTACATGAGAGCCATCAATAAAAATCCACTCCATATCGGGGCATGAGGCTAGTAATTTGAATAATCTAAGAAACTTACCGCTGCTTGACCAACGATTAAAACGTTTGAAAATAGAGTTTGAATGACCAAAACAGCAAGGAATATCTCGCCACGGACAGCCTGTTCTAATTCTATAGAGAATAGCTTCAATAAAATTGCGTAAATTTGAGTTGTGGTGAATGGATAAATTACGCAGAATAACTTTCAACTTTTGCCAGTGTTGATCTGTCAGCATGGTACGAGGCATAGCGAATAGTAAAATTGGGTTTGGCGATTTGATTTTACTACTTCGCTATTTTTTTAAGCTAAAAGTGTCAACACACCCTA